>NZ_JARJHT010000003.1:0-300000 GCF_029269745.1 Polluticoccus soli
TCACGATCGATCCTGTGAACGATCCGCCTGTAGCGGTGAACGACACCACCACCACCAATGAGGACACGCCGGTGAACATACCTGTGGTAAAGAACGACAGCGATCCTGACAATCCGTTAGGTATTCCGATCGTCGGTATACCTCCGTCAAACGGAACCGTGGTCGTCAATGCAGACAGTACCATCACCTACACGCCTGACCTGAACTTTAACGGCACAGATTCTTTCACTTATGCGATCTGCGATGGCGGTACACCTAACCTCTGCGACACGGCCACCGTATTCATTACTATCGATCCGGTGAACGATCCGCCTGTAGCGGTGAACGACACCACTACTACCAATGAGGACACGCCGGTCACCATACCTGTACTGGCCAACGACAGCGATCCTGATGATCCGCTGGGTGTTCCGATCGTCGGTACACCTCCGGCCAACGGCTCGGTGGTAGTCAATGCAGACAGCACCATCACCTACACGCCTGACCTGAACTTTAACGGCACTGATTCTTTCACCTATGCGATTTGCGATGGTGGGACACCTAACCTCTGCGACACTGCCACCGTATACATCACCATCGATCCGGTGAACGATCCGCCGGTAGCGGTGAACGACACCACCACCACCAGTGAGGACACGCCGGTCACCATACCTGTACTGGCCAACGACAGCGATTCTGACAGTCCGTTAGGTGTTCCGATCGTCGGTACACCTCCTTCAAACGGCTCGGTAGTAGTCAATGCAGACAGCACCATCACCTACATCCCTGATCCGAACTTTAACGGCACAGACTCATTTACCTATGCGATCTGCGATGGCGGTACACCTAACCTCTGCGACACGGCCACCGTATTCATCACCATCGATCCGGTGAACGATCCTCCTGTAGCGGTGAACGACACGGCTTTGTGTAATTCAATAAGCGGTACAGCAATAGCAGTATTATCTAATGATCTGGATGTAGATGGAGATATACTTCAGGGTGATAGTATCAGTTTGGTAGTGCCGATTGGAGCAACGAACATTATTACAAATGCGAATGGTAATATAATCGGTGCTACAATGCCAGGTGAAGGTGCATGGAGTGTTGCTTCTAACGGCATCATTACATTTATGCCAATTACAGGCTTTACAAATGCACCAACACCGATGGGGTATACGGTAAAGGATTCTATGGGTGCCGTTAGTAACACTGCAATAATTGTATTACCATCAGCCATTGTAACATCTGTAAGCATAACACCAATAGCATGTAATGGCGGTTTGGGCGCGATAGATCTAGCCGTTACTGGTGGCAGCTCCGGTAATTATACTTACAGCTGGAGCAATAGTGCTGTTACCGAAGACTTAAGCAATATACCTGCAGGAGTTTATGTGGTAACGATTACGGATGGTAATGGATGTACACACATTGATACGGTAATCTTGCAAGAGCCCGCATTATTATCCGCCACAACTACATCCATACAACCGACATGTAATGGCGGCACAGGCTCAATAGACTTAACTGTAAATGGCGGTATAGCTCCATATAGTTATAATTGGAGTAATGGAGCCACTACAGAAGATTTGACGAACCTTACACAAGGGGTCTATACTGTTACTATTACAGATGCAAACGGCTGTACAACAATCGTATCAGACACTATAGATAGTGGACCTACTGTAATTACTGCAACCACGCTGGCCACTAATGTGACCTGCGATGGCAAATTGGGTGCAATAGATCTAACAGTGGCTGGCGGTACTCCACCGTATAGCTATAGCTGGAGCAACGGTGCTGTTACGGAAGATTTGGATAGCCTGACAACAGGTATATACACCGTAATAATTACTGACTTTAATGGCTGTATTACTACACATACAGATACAATAAGAGCACCGCAATTGCCTGTTGTGGATGCTGTAGCTAATCAAGTGGTATGTAATCAAGATACTATAATTCAAATCACATTTAGTGGCACTCCATCATTTGCTACCTATGTATGGCAGAATAGCGACACGACCATTGGTTTAGGTAAAAGCGGTACCGGGTCTATACCATCTTTTGTGGCTGTAAATACTACAAATCAGCCAATTACTGCAACAATTACTGTAGTCCCTTACTCTGACAGTTGTATTGGAACGCAAATGAGTTTCACAATTACGGTCAATCCGAGCCCTGACGTGATGATATTAGACGTCAGACAACCAACTGAAATTAATCCGTTCGGAAGTATAGAAGTGTTATCGCCACGCGGAGCAAATTTCAGTTATGCACTTGATGGAGGTGCTTACCAAACATCGCCTCTATTTATGAACCTTGCCGGAGACAGAAGTTATATAATATCTGTAATGAATGAACACAACTGTAACAGGGATACAATAATTACGGTCAATGGTTTAGAAATTACGGTCAATCCTGTGGATACTTGTCACATACCAAATGTAATTACGCCAAACTATGATAACGCAAATGATTATTTCGTGATAGACTGCATTCAGGATAATGTGGAAATATCGATTTATAACAGATGGGGTAATCAAGTATACCATTCATCAAGCTATAAAAATGATTGGTCTGCAGAAGGGTTGAATGGCGGTACTTATTACTATGTTATTAGAATGCCTGCAACCCTCAAAAACAGAGCTTACCATGGATACGTAGAAGTTATTAAATAGGGATAGTAAGGTGAAACTATTTTAAAAAAGTGAAGATGAAACCATTTCGAAATGTATGGCAGTTAGCAGTAGGTGTAGGATTAATATATCTACTGCTGGCAATGCCTTCAGGAATTTATGCGCAACAAAACATACAGTTTGGACAGTATATTTTTAATGGGCTTGCTGTAAACCCTGCTTATGCAGGCTATAAAGAAGCCTGGTACATCAACGGCACTTATAGAGACCAATGGACAGGATTTATTGGGGCACCAAAAACAGCTGTAGTGAGTGTTGACGGTAGTTTTTGGGAACGTAATAGATTCGGTGTTGGCTTCCAGCTTATCAACGATCGTTTAGGAGCACAAAACAACACGGGAGGAGCAGCAAGTTTTGCCTACCGCATACCATTAGATGAGGCAGACAGCAGAAGGCTTTGCTTTGGCATATCAGCCGGTATATACAATTACAGAATAGATAGAAATAAGTTGAACCCCTTAGATCCATATGACCAAGAATTGGAACAATTAAAATCCGTAACTAACCCTGATGCCGGGCTGGGGGTTTACTATTCTACTCCAAAATTGTATGCAGGTTTATCTGCTTTGAATCTGATCTCACGCCATGAAAATGTTTTAACTACCATCAAACGCGCGCCGCACCTTTATTTAACATCAGGGATGTTATTCAATGTAAGCGACAGAGTAAAACTCAAACCTTCCATTTTAGTCAAAGAAGATTTCAAAGGGCCAACCAATATGGACTTCAATGCTTTCATATTATTTAATGACAGGATTTGGCTCGGCGGATCTTACCGCACACGGGTATCATTCTGGAATAAGGATCATTTACAACCTGACTTAACCTATTTAGATGCCTGGTCGGTGATAATAGATTTTTTTGTAACTAAACAATTACGTATTGGTTATGCCTATGACTACACATTGACGGAGATTGCCAATTATGAGCATGGTTCTCACGAAATATCCATCGGCTATACATTCAAACGTAAAGAACAAATTATTATCAGTCCAAGATATTTTTAAGGTATGTTTTATAAGATGCTCAAGAAAAAACTGATCGCCCTCGGTTGTTGTGTTGCCGGTATTTTATTTCAAACAAATATCTGTGCGCAAGAGCAAAAAACAACCCGTGAACTTGCAGAGGGCTATTATTATCGCCAGGAATATGCCAAAGGGTTACCCTTATTTGAGCGGTTGTGGAATAAAGAAAAAAACAATATTGGCTTACTGGAAAGAATAGCCAACAGTTACCGCCAGATCAATGATTATCAAAAAGCAGAAGAATGGTATGCATTGCTGGTGAATACTGTGCCCGCTAACAACTCCAAAGATACGGTGCGTTACGACCATTTCTTGTCTTACATAGAAGTGCTGCAAAACAATTCTAAATATTCCGAAGCAAAAGAGCAAATAGCAAATTATCTATCCAAAGGTGGCAATACCGAGCGGGCAGCTATTTTATCCGAAGGCTGCGATCTGGCACCGCAATGGCGATCAAATCCTACGGATCATATAGTGCAGGAACAAAAAACATGGAACACCACCCTGGCAGACTGGGGCACGAGCTACTATGGCAATCAAATAGTATTTGCTTCGGAGCGTGGCGGAGGAAAAGATTATAAACGAACACTCACTCCATTCACAAAGCTATTTCAGACCTCAGTAGATACAGGCGGAGCCATCTACATTTTTTCAAACCGGCTTGATGATTACAAATACCATGTGGGCCCAGCAATCTTCAATAAAAGTCTCGACACTCTGTATTTTACCCGCACGAACACGGGCAAGGCAACACTGCAATATGCGCGGGATAATGACCGTACGAAACGCGCACGCTATAGGCTCGAACTTTTTATGCAAACGAAGCAAGCTGATGGCAACTGGAGTAAGCCAATACCCTTTGCTTATAATGACGCAAAACATTATTCCCTGGGCCATGCGGCGCTCAGTCCTTCCGGCGATGTGTTATATTATGCAAGCGATAAAGCAGGCGGCTACGGCGGCGTAGATATTTACTACAGTGAAAAACAAGCGGACGGTAGCTGGGGCACTCCCAAAAATTGTGGCCCTGCCATCAATACATTTGGTGATGAGATGTTCCCCACTATAATGGAAGATGGTGCTTTGTATTATTCCACAGATGGTAAAGCCGGGATGGGCGGATTAGACATATTTACCGCTGAAGGTGCTCGCAACCAATGGCGCCAACCTGTAAATATGCAATACCCCATTAACTCTGCCGGCGATGATTTCTATTTCCAGCAAAAGCCATCAACAGTACAAGACCAAATCACAGGCTATCTTTCATCCAATAGAATATCCGGCACCGGCAGCGACGATATTTATTCGTTTAGCCAGCCTTCGAAAATAATACTCGTTTTGGATGGTGTGGTAACGAACAGTAAAACAGGGGAGTTGATAGCATCCGCAAACCTTGATCTGATAGATATTGCTACCAATCAGAAAAAAGTAAAAAGGACTGATACTAATGGTAGCTACTACTTTGAACTTGATAAAGATCATTCGTATAAAATAGTAGCCCAGAAAGAAGGGTATCAACCAGATGAGGCTAGCGTTAGTACAGTAGGGGTGAGGAAAACAACAACATTCACAAGAGACCTTAAACTGACACCGCAAGAAACAATTGTGTTGGAAGGTATTTATTATGATTTTAACAAGTCGAGTATCCGCAAGGAAAGCCAACCGAGCTTGAATAAACTACTCGGTCTCTTACAAGAAAATCCTGATGCTATTGTAGAAATAGGCTCACATACCGATGCCCGCGCACCATTTGCCTACAACATCAAATTATCGCAGCGCAGAGCACAATCGGTGGTAAATTGGTTGGGAGCAAGAGGCATCAATAAAAACAGGATGCGGGCAAAAGGATATGGTGAAAGCCAGCCCCGTAATAACTGCACTGACGGTGTACACTGCTCGGAGTTTGAACATCAGCGCAACCGCCGTACAGAATTTAGAGTTGTTGGCGGTAGCATCGACATCAAATCTTTAGAGCGCTTTAATATGCACGTAGATCCTTGTAAAGGCTGTAAGTTTTAAGAGGATAGTCCTGATTTTTTAAAATAGATATGCTGTAAGCATAAAAAAAGCCCCGCGGTCCGGGGCTTTTCAATTTGAGGCGGAGAGAGAGGGATTCGAACCCCCGGTCCTGTTACAGACAACGGTTTTCAAGACCGCCGCATTCGACCGCTCTGCCATCTCTCCGGGGGCAAAATTAGATAAGCAGGCGAATTTTCAAAAAGTTTTTTCCGCTTTGGCTATATATTTTCTAATGCTATGTTAAATGCACGTTGTTATGGTGCTATAACAAATCCGTTTAGCGGGCGCCTTCGTAAATAAAGTAAATTTGTAGTAATGCATACACTAAGAACAATACTGGCGCTGGGTTTCTTCGCACTACAGCTTTCGGCATGCGCGCAGAAGAATAACTTTGAACAATCGAAAACTTTTGACCAAATGAACAATACAAACGGCTCTGCAAACAATGATCAATTACAAGTCGCCACCTTTGGCGCCGGCTGCTTTTGGTGCGTGGAAGCGCAATTCCAGCAACTGGAAGGAGTGGAGAAAGTAGAGTCGGGCTATATGGGTGGCATTATAGAGAACCCTACTTACAAGCAGGTGTGCACAGGCACAACCGGTCACGCAGAAGTGGCGAACATCTATTACAACCCCGCAAAGATCAGCTACGACGAGCTCCTGGCAGCCTTCTGGACTGCCCACGACCCAACGCAGCTCAATCGCCAGGGTAACGACGTAGGTACGCAATACCGCTCAGCTATCTTTTATCATACGCCTGAACAGAAACAAAAAGCAGAAGAATATAAGAAGAAGCTGAACGAAGAGAAGGCGTTCAATGATCCTGTGGTAACGGAGATATCACCAGCCACCGCCTTCTACAAAGCTGAAGACTACCACCAGAATTACTACAATGACAATAGCTCTCAGCCATATTGTGTATTCGTGGTAAAACCCAAACTGGAAAAGTTTCAGAAAGTATTTAAGGATAAGCTGAAGACGCATAAATAAGTTCTTTACAGCATTGATAGGAGCCGGCATCGCAAAACGAGCCGGCTTTTTGCTGCTGGTAGCGTGTGGCCGTTGGCACCAATCTTATGTATTCTACCATAACCTCTGGCACATATGGCGGAATACATTGATTACTATAAAGTGTTGGGCGTGGACAAAAGTGCCACTACCGACGACATAAAAAAGGCTTACCGCAAACTGGCGCGCAAGTACCACCCAGATCTTAATCCCAACGATGCAGCCGCGCATAAGAAATTCCAGGAGATAAACGAGGCTAACGAGGTATTGGGCGATCCGGAGAACAGGAAGAAATACGACCAGTATGGCGAACATTGGAAACATGCTGAACAGTTTGAGCAGGCTCAACAAGCAGGACAAGCGGGGCAGCAAAGCCGCACCGGCGGTTTCGGTGGCTTTGGCGGATTTGGTGAAAGCGGTGGATTTAGCGGCTTCAATTCTGAGGGTGGCGACTACTCTGATTTCTTTGAACAGGTGTTTGGCCGTAGGGGTAGAAGTCGGCAGACGCAGTATCGCGGAGAAGACTATAATGCGGAGCTGCAAATGAGCTTGACCGATGCCGCCACTACCCGGCAGCAGGTGCTAACTGTTGGCGAAAAGAAAGTGCGGATCACGATACCAGCAGGTGTTGAGGATGGGCAAGTGATCAAGCTTAAAGGCTATGGCAGCCCGGGCATTAACGGTGGCCCCAACGGCGACCTATACATCAAATTCGTGATCAATAACGACACGCAGTTTAAAAGGACCGGCAATGATCTGCACGCTACCATCGATCTGCCGCTGTATACTGCTGTATTGGGTGGGGAGCAGACCGTTGACACTCTCGATGGCAAAATAAAACTCAAGATCCCGGCTGAAACACAAAACGGTACCAAAACACGGATCAAGAACAAGGGCTTTCCTGTTTATAAACAGGAAGACAAATTCGGCGATTTGTATATCACCTACAATGTTGTTCTGCCCACAGGACTAACCGACAAGGAAAAAGAATTGTTTAACGACCTGTCCGGTCTAAGAA
Source organism: Polluticoccus soli (assembly GCF_029269745.1). Classification (NCBI taxonomy): domain Bacteria; kingdom Pseudomonadati; phylum Bacteroidota; class Chitinophagia; order Chitinophagales; family Chitinophagaceae; genus Polluticoccus; species Polluticoccus soli. The sequence goes on from NZ_JARJHT010000003.1 coordinate 7,749, forward strand.
AATAGCTATGGAAAAAGATGACCTGATACCTGCGCAGGATTTCTGTATGCATAACCACATTTCTCCAACTATCATTGCCAGTTTTTACGAAGCAGGCCTGATAGAAATAGTGACGATAGAGGGAGAACAATTCCTGGAGATAGAACACCTGCGTGATACCGAAAAACTGGTACGCCTGCATACTGAGCTCGACATTAACCTTCCGGGACTTGAAGCGATCATGCACTTACTTGGTAAAATGGAAGAAATGGAAAATGTGATGCGTACATTGCAACAACGACTAAGGCTATACGAACCATAGTTTAGGAAAACATATCAAAACAATAAAGGCTTCCCAAAGGAAGCCTTTATCAAGTGCGGCAGAGGAGATTCGAACTCCCACGCCCATGACAGGCGCTACCACCTCAAAGTAGTGCGTCTACCAGTTTCGCCACCGCCGCATCTTTAAGGGATTGCAAAGGTAAGTGCTAAAACCAATATTTAAAAGTCAATCCCGCAACAAAAATTTATACATATATCTACTTGCGCAGTATGATGCGGAAAGTAGTGCCTTTGCCCACTTCGCTGCTCTTTACATAGAGCGAACCATGGTGGTATTTTTCAATGATACGCTTAGAAAGTGAAAGGCCTAATCCCCAACCGCGTTTCTTAGTAGTGAACCCGGGGTTGAATATTTTGCTCACCTGGTGCTTGGGGATGCCTTTGCCGTTGTCGGTTACATCTACCAGCACTTGTTCTGGCTGGTCTACCAGTTTCACATCAATTCGTCCCGTGCCGGCCATTGCATCTAGTGCATTGCGCATCAGGTTTTCTATCACCCAGTCAAACAGAGGCCCGCTAAGCAGCACCGGCATCGTGTCGTGATCGGTCTCCAGGTCTATCTTTACCTTATTGGGCGCACGTTTTTGCATGTAGTTCACCATATCCTGCAGGCGTTTCACCAGGTCCTCTTCTTCCAGCCTTGGCGCGCTGCCCACCTTACCAAACCTGTCGGCTACCAGCTTGAGGCGGTCAAGGTCTTTTTGCATTTCGCTTACGGCTTCGGCATTCTCAGGCCGGTCTTTCAGCAGTTCCAGCCAGGCTTCTATAGAGCTAAGTGGTGTGCCCAACTGGTGTGCCGTTTCTTTCGAAAGGCCCACCCACACCTGGTTTTGCACGGATCGGTGAGAGGACGTAAATGCGATCAGCACCACGAGTAGAAACAGTGTAATGATGATCAATTGGATATAAGGATAGTAACGCAGCTGCTTCACCAGGTAGGATTCTCCGTAGTAAACGTGCTGCTTGCCATACCCGAAATCGATCACTATAGGGTCGTGCTCGGCCTTGAACTCACGCAGTTTTGATGGTAGGTAAGTCGGGTCTTTGGCTATTTTATTTGAATCAAGGTTGCGGTTACTGAGAATGCTATCGCCGTCTCCTGCAAGGATCAGTGGGATGGTTTTATTCTGTTCTACTACCATTGATGCGTACCTGAGCGCTACCTCGTCTTCGGTGAGGTAGGTCGTCTTAATTCCCTCTACCAGTTGTATCACATTCTGCTTCTCCTCGTCCGACAGTTTGCGGGCAAGTTGGTTGGTATAGTACAGCGATGCCGCAACTATACACATAGCAACGAGTATTAAATATGTTTTCCAGTTAATATACTGCTTCATAGATCCTGCTGTGCGCTAAACGTAGTTAAGGTAAAAATATTATGATTTTGAATGAAGAACTATTATTTTTGCGAGCGGAAATTTTATCTCCTAATGCATACGCAACATCACGATAGTAACCTTCTGCCTAACGAGGCTGATATCGAACTGAGCAAACCTTCGAAATCACGTTTCTTATTCCTGCTGTTCTTTTTCGGAACATTCATTTTTGCATGGGCAGGCTGCTATAACCTGTACACACACGGTTACAAAAGCACTGAGGATATCAAGGTTCCAGACAATACTCTTTACGAACCTAAGTATAAATAATCATTCGCTTTAGGCAATGATTACTTGCGCGCAGGATACCGCCGTTGTCATTCTTAGCTACAACGGCAAAAAGTGGCATGAGCTGTTCCTGCCGATGATAGTGGCTGAAGCCGGGACCGGCTACGAGGTCATTGTTGCCGACAACGCAAGTACTGACGACACCCTTGCATGGGTGAACGATAATTATCCTACCGTTAAAACGGTACAGATCCCCATCAACCGCGGCTTTGCCAATGGCTACCACGAGGCGCTGAAACAGATACAGGCCAAGTACTATGTGCTGCTCAGCGCCGACTTCGAGGTGACCCCCGGGTGGTTCCCACCACTCATCAACGCTATGCAGCGCTATACTGGTTTGGCCGCGTGCCAGCCGCGCATACGTTACTGGCGCGAGCGCGAATACCTGGAATATGCCGGCGCCGGCGGTGGCTTCATGGATAAATACGGCTATATGTTTTGCCGCGGCCGCATGTTTTCCGACCTGGAAAAAGATGAAGGCCAGTACAGCGACGACATAGAAGTGTTCTGGGCATCGGGCGGCTGTATGATGATACGCGCCGACCTGTATCACAAAATAGGCGGACTCGATAACGACTTCTACGCGCACATGGAAGAAATAGACCTGTGCTGGCGCCTTAAGAATGCCGGTTATAAGATCGGCTACATTGGGCAGTCACTCGTATATCACGTAGGCGGTAGCGTTATCAGCTACGGCAGTCCGCAAAAGCTGTTCTACAACTTCCGCAACAACCTTATATTGCTTACCAAGAACGAGAAGGCCAGCAAGCTGCTTTGGCTTTTCCCTATGCGCCTGGTACTCGACGGCATTGCAGGTCTTAGGTTACTGCTGACGGGGCAGTTCATAGGTACATGGACCATTCTTCGGGCGCATTTCAACTTTTACGGCAGCCTGGGCAAATGGCTGAAACGTCGCCGTGAGTGCAGTAAACACATCACCCACCGCAACGAAGAAGGCATCTATAACCGCAGCATCGTGTGGGACTATTTCGTGCTGCGCAAAAAGGTGTTCCCCAAGCTAAAATGGACGCCTAAACCTTTGAGCTAGAGTTGGCTTAGCCGTTCACCGACAGTTTTCTGCCATTTACCGACCACCCCTCCGGGTTTACCTAAAGCCCCTTCTGCAGGGTGGTAAAGGGTTATACTTTTGCTTCAACAAACAATAATTATCAAGATGGCACGTGAACACCGTTGGAATGCAAACCCTTACTATCGCAGGCGCGACCGTCGTGGCAACAGAGTTTTCGGCGGGATGGTACTGTTACTGCTAGGTGTATTCCTGATGCTGAAGAAACTCAGCCTCATTCCCTATATCAACTGGCACAGCACATGGCCTTTCATCGTTATCGCGATAGGTCTGTTCATAGGCGTACGCAAACGCTTTACCAACCACGTCTGGTGGATACTGATACTGGTAGGTGTGGCGCACCTGGTACCGCCGTTCACTATCATGGGTACGAGCGCTTCGAGCTTGGTAGTACCATTGGCGTTCATCATCGGGGGCTTGCTGATCGTTTTTCGCTCACGAAAAAAAAACGACTGCATAAAGGAGACGGAGGTTGTTACCAATACGGAGAGTTATCTTAATATAGATGTCACCTTCGGCGGTAGGAAAGAGATCGTTACTTCAAAAGAGTTTCGCGGTGGCCGGGTAAATACCACGTTTGGCGGCACTGAGATAAATATGATCCAGGCCGATAGCACGGTTCAGCCAATGATACTGAATCTCGATGTAACCTTCAGCGGTGTTGAATTGATTGTGCCATCGCACTGGGAGCTGCAAAATGAAATAGAGCCGACCTTCGGCAGTGTAGAAGATCACAGGGCTATGCGCACATCCACGATCACCACAGAGGAGAGGAAGGTACTGATACTGAAAGGAAGCTGCAGCTTCGGTAGTATCGAGATCAAATCATACTAATAATATTTCGCCTGTCGCATTCGCGGCAGGCGTTCATCATAATCCATGTTATATGCAAGCTTACGTTGCCCAGATCATTTACAAGATCAAATCATCATCAAAAGGAACCGAACAATATGACGAGCAGTACCGCCTGGTATTTGCCGCCGATGAACGCGAAGCGCTGAACAAGGCGCAGATAATAGGCAAGGAAGAAGAAGCCGCCTTTATCGACCGTCACGGGCGCGCTGTATCGTGGCAGATGGTAGCCATCAAAGACCTGCAGGAAGTAGTACTTAATGATGGATCATTATTGTTCTCTACCGTTAAAGAAGTAGAACCGATAGCCGCGCCTCTCTGGGCAGAATCTGCCAGCTGCTAACACCTGTACATGCAACCGGTAAAGAAATATGTGCTGACATGGCTGTTGCCGTTGTTCTGCCTGTTGGCAGCAGCGCATATTTACCTGTTTCATGAACTGGGCTTTGCAGATTCAACATTGTCCATCTTCGCGGGTTTTGTAGTTACGGCCACGCAAACGCTGGCTGTATGGGCGTTGCTCATCATCATACAGGCTTATCCTACCAGGGTGGGTATTCTCACCTATGCGCTCATCATAGCATCAGTGCTCAGCCTGGCGGTTACGCTCACGGATAATGTCCTGCTCAAACTCTTAGATAGCGAGAACGAGGAGTTTGCCAATTTCGTCAGGCAGAGTTTGGTGATTCATTTTGTAGCTACCTGGCTTATCACCTGCTGGATAGCCAGCGTCATTGCCATGCAAAAGCAACTGGATGAAGTGCGGAAAAGATTTACACAACAGACAGACGCTGCTGCATTGCTGAAAGAGGCAGAGCTATACAAGCTTCGTCAGCAGCTGCAGCCACATTTTTTATATAACAGCCTTAACTCCATCAGTGCGCTAACGATGATAGCGCCCGGTAAGGCACAGGATATGATCGGTAAACTGTCGGATTTTTTGCGCAGCTCTGTGCGACGTGAGGGACAAGAGCATATACCCGTTGATGAAGAACTGAGTTATATAGAAGCCTATCTATCGATAGAAGCGATACGTTTTGGAGACAGGCTGAAAGTGGAGTTTGAGAAAGAATACACGGATGCAGCAACGATACCACCGTTTTTACTGCAGCCGGTGTTAGAGAACGCCATCAAGTTTGGGCTGTATGGCAAAACAGGGCAGGTAACCATAACTGTGCACATCAGTTTGCAAGCAGGCATGTTACACATCACCATCAGCAATCCATACGATCCGCAAATGCAGATGCCCAAGGGTACAGGCTTCGGGCTGGAAGGCATACGCCGCAGGTTGTACCTGTTATTTGCCCGTGCCGACCTTTTAGAAACCTCGCAGGAAAACGAGATATTTACAACCATTTTAAAGATCCCTCAGCATGTACAAGGCGATACTGATAGACGATGAACCATTGGCACGCCAACTCATCGCCACTTTTCTGCAACCTTATACACAAGTACAGGTGGTAGCCGAGTGCAACGACGGCTTTGAGGGATTTAAAGCTATACAGGAACTCCAGCCTGATCTTATCTTTCTCGATGTGCAGATGCCTAGAGTAAATGGTTTTGAGATGCTGGAGCTGTTGGACAATCCACCTGCTGTCATCTTTACTACTGCTTTTGATGAATATGCATTGAAGGCGTTTGAAGCACACGCTGTCGATTACCTGCTGAAACCAGTGTCAAGAGAACGTTTTGATAAAGCGATGCAGAAGTGGCTGCAGCAGGCTGCGGCGAAGAATCTGCCTGCCATGGGGCAGCTGCTGGAAAATGACATTTACGAAGGCTACCAGCACCGGATAGTGGTAAAGGACAATGGCATGATCCGCATCATACCGGCGCAGGATATATACTATATAGAAGCCAGCGACGATTACGTGAAGATCTTTACCTCCAACGGTACTTACCTTAAAAAGAGTACACTTAATCATATTGAGCAAAGCTTCGACCCGAAACAGTTTGTGCGTGTACACCGCTCATTCCTGATACCGGTAAGCCAGCTATCGCGTATAGAGCCTTATGAAAAAGAAAGCCACATTGCGTTGCTGCATTGCGGCGCTAAAGTAGTAGTGAGCAAAAGCGGTATGTCGCGGCTGAAGACCTTGCTGGGTTGGTAAAAACTGAAGCTTAATTGCTCACGGCCGTTACGATCAGGCTCTCCGGGTTAATTGTCTTGCCTCCTATATCAAAAGAAGGCTCCTCCATTTCCTGCACATCACTTACGGTAAAGGAATTTTGGGTTAACAGCTCAACCAGGTCATCTTTGCTATATAAGGTAAAGCCGTACTTAGTAAACGGCATTTTCAACATAGCGTGTTTGGGACGTATGCCAATTACCAATTTTCCTCCCGGTTTCAACACGCGTCTTATCTCCGCCAATTCTATTGTCGGGTTTTCCCAAAAATAAATGATGTTGATGCCCATCGCCTTTGTAAATGCTCCATCAGCAAAGGACATATTATCAACCGCTCCCTGTACCAACTTCACCTGTCCTTTCGCTATCCATTCCTTGTTCAATTCCTTTGCCGCCTCTATCATCGTCTCCGAATAATCGATGCCGGTGTATGAAATAGACTGATCACGACCAATAATTTCTTTGATAAAATAGCCATTGCCCATACCCATTTCTAATACTGAATCTCCGGGCACCGGGTCCAGCTTTTGAATGGCATACTCATTTATCAGGCGGTTACCCCGGTTCATGATCTCTCCCGTCGTAATACCGTCTTCGCCTTCCGGTTTTCGTAGCTGCTGCGCCACTAGCCGCAGATGTTGTTCTTCTGTACCCATAATCTCAGTGATCTATTTAGACAGTCCTTTCTGTTTGAGCAACTTCATTACGTTTTTAGGCTTGTAGCCCATCAGCTTCAACCGCTCGTGCACCGATTCATCCAACACTTCATTGGTAGTGTCTTTGGTCATTATTTTGCGCCAGTGCCACGACGGTGGGTATAAGACATAAGGCAAGGCGAGATGCGAATTATATTTCTTACCGTTAAACAGTGGCCTACACTCGGGTTTTAATTGTTTCAACATCTCCGGGTCGAAATACAACCCCGCACCTGCGGCTTTATCCATCAACCATTTCAGTGCAATATCACTCAAGCCGTGATCGAGATAACCACCACCCACATTGCTATGTACGCCGGGAAACCATCTTTGCTCCAGCACTTGTTTGCCCTCGCGTTTTGCCTCAGGCGTCATTTCCCAAAGCGTAGGTTTAAATATGCCCCTTCGTTCATCAATCGCCAATGCATGGTAGGCATACTCCACTTCCCTGTTCAAGTGGCAGTCGTGGAAGCGGAATTTGGCCTGGTTGCGGAAGAACGATATCGGAACACCAAGACTACCTACAGTATCCCACACACCAATAAACTTGATCATCGGCCGCTCAAAACAATAATTGCGGCGAAACGAAGCCATCAGCGATGAAGCAGGTTTTGTTAGCGGGTTACGGTTACGATACAGATCAAAAGCAGTGTTGACAAGATGAATGTTCTCTGGCCTCAATATGCTGCAATTGTAAATAAAGCCGGCAAGACTGCGTGCGGTATACGCTCCCCTACTGAAACCAAACAGGTAAATATCGTCGCCCGGCTGGTAGTTCATGCACAGGAACAGGTACATGTCTTTGATGTTTTGGGTAAGACCCGAGCCCGTTGCGCCACCTATGATCTTATCCAGAAAATTAGTTCCGGTTCCTACACCCTGGTCATATGCCTTGTATTGAAACTTGCCATCTGGCGTCTCGTCGGCAATGCATTGGAATATACGTTCAACGTTGGTAGAGGCTGCGCCCGGCTTATTCCAGGTGCCATCGCTGCAGGTAATGATGCGATTTCCCATAATTCAGGTGATTTAAGTTTAACATGGAGAATATCTCTAAATTAATAAACCATTCGGTATTCTCATAATGAGAGCGCCATGGGAAATGAGTATTTTTGCGCAGCATGAAAAACACGATCTTCTTTATTCTATTACTTTCTGGTTTTCTGTTTCCAAAAGCCGGACTTGCAAAATCTGATACTACTTATTACAATAAAGCCGGCGGCATGACGACAAAGGACAGTGCCGATTATTATCAAGTTTCCATTATGCTGGATTCAAATACTCTTTTACATAAAGACTATTATCTAAGCGGGCAGTTGAAGTCGGTACGAACCTTAAAAAAACAGGGCAACGGTTTTTTATTCGATGGTCCTATCGAAGACTATTACCCTGGGGGACAGATACATGCACAGGGCGCCTACAAGGACAATGAATTGCATGGAGCGCTTAAAAGTTATTATTCGACAGGCAAGCTAAAACGAATAGCTACATATAAAAATGGAAAACTAAAATCAGGGAAGATGCATGATACCGCGGGAAAGGAGATTGAGTACACAGAGTATGAACGCAGAGCTGAGCCAAAATTTGACGTGAACAAGTATTTAAGTAGAAACATCAAATACCCGGTGCGTGCCCGCGACAATGGAAAACAGGGAAGAGTGGCAGTAACCTTCGTGGTTGACACAAATGGAAAAATAAAAAGTACATATGTAAGAACCCCAGTTGACCCTGATCTGGATGCCGAATCTATTCGCCTAATCAATATGATGCCCGACTGGAGTCCTGCCGTGCTGGATGACGTACCGTACGAAATGTGCTTTACACTCCCTATACATTTCCGCATAGACAATTAGCATCCTGCTAGTTACAGCGGCACAATCTTAGTGTCATCCATTGAAAACAACCAACTATGGCTGACAATAATCGTTTTAATGAGAACCGCGGACCTCAGCAGGGAAATACAAGCGGCAAAAAAGACCTCGGCGAACGCGCGAACGAACAGAAAAGCCAGTTCCGCAATGTGGCCTCTAATGAAGATATGGAAGATGACATCCGCCCCGCAGATGCACGTGATATGCGAGATGAGAATACAAAAATTGGATTGATCAATGATCCTGATGCCGGTAACCGCACTGCACCGGGTGAACCAAGGACAGGATCGCAACCCACACAGCGCATGAAAGACCAGGGCAACATGGGCAAAGAAGGCAGCATGCGCGAGCAACTAAAAAGCAAGGAAGGCGTCCGCAATATGGACGAAGATGAAAACAACGATGACAGCCTGAAAAAAGGTGATAACCTGAATGATACGATAGGCAACCCATAAAATTGAAAGAGGCGCTTAAAGCGCCTCTTGTTTTTAATAGTCGTATTTATCTTTCCAACAGTGTTTTAAGTAATCCCGCAACCTTGCTTCTGCCGCGTTATTACCGGGATCGTACAACTTCGTTCCCGATATCTTCTCCGGCAAAAATTCCTCCTCCACAAAATTGCCCGGGTAATCGTGTGCATATTTATACCCTTTGCCGTAGTCCATTTTCTTCATCAATCCTGTAGGCGCATTGCGTATTGGTAGTGGCACTGGAAGGTCACCCGTTTTGCTCACCAGCGACTGTGCACGGTTGATGGCCATATAAGATGCATTGCTTTTTTGCGAAGATGCCAGGTAGGTGGCACACTGAGAAAGGATGATACGCGATTCCGGCCAACCTATCAGTTCCACTGCCTGGAAGGTTGTTGTTGCCAGCAGCAGCGCATTGGGATTGGCGTTGCCGACATCCTCGCTGGCCAGTATCACCATGCGCCGCGCAATGAACTTCGGATCTTCGCCACCTTCTATCATCCGCGCCAGCCAGTACACAGCTGCATTGGGGTCGCTGCCGCGAATGGATTTAATAAAAGCTGAAATGATATCGTAATGCTGCTCACCGGTCTTGTCGTACAGCGCCATTTTGTTCTGCACAATGTCCTGCACTATATCATTGGTCACTACTGTCGCACCTTCGGGCATCGATGCTGCGATCAACTCCACTAGATTCAAAAGTCTGCGCGCGTCACCGCCGCTTAGCTGTATCAGTGCCTCCCATTCGCCTATTCTGATATTTTGCTCTTTCAGCCATTCGTCTTTTTCCAGCGCCTGGTTCACCAGGGCCATCAGGTGTTCTTCTGTGAGAGCCTTCAATACGTACACCTGGCTTCGGCTCAGCAAGGCGCTTATCACTTCAAATGAAGGATTTTCAGTAGTGGCACCTATCAGGGTGATGATGCCTTTCTCTACAGCACCCAGCAGGCTATCCTGTTGTGCTTTATTAAAACGGTGTATCTCATCTATGAACAACAAAGCATGGCCAGCCTTTCGTGCCTGCTCTATGACGGCGCGCACGTCTTTCACACCACTATCTATAGCACTAAGAGTAAAAAACGGGATGTCGAGCGAACGAGCGATGATCTGCGCCAGCGTGGTCTTCCCCACTCCCGGCGGTCCCCAAAAAATGATGGAATGTGCCTTACGGCTCTGTATCATTTGCTCCAGCACCTTTCCCTGCCCTACCAAATGCTCCTGTCCTATAAACTCCTCCAGGCTTTGGGGCCGCATACGTTCCGCCAGAGGTATTTGTTTTCCCGCCATACAATTAGCAAATCATTTTAAAGTAAATCCCTAAATTCGCTCCATGCGCAAGTTACTAATCATTACCTGCCTGTTGAGCACAGGATTTGTGGCATTCGGAAAATGGCAATGGAAAAAAAAGAAGAAGGAGCCACAAGCTACCACTGTAGCTGCAGACAGCTCTGTAAACTATAAACAACTGGGGGCGCCTATGCCACCTATCCGTATGATAACACCGGATAAAAAGGTGATCACCGAAAAGGATGTAGCTAACAGCGCCAACTTGTTTGTGATCATGTTCAACCCTACCTGCGGACACTGCCAAGACGAGACAGTGATGATAGGTAAACACATCAACCAGTTCAAAAAGTCAAAAATTGTGATGCTGGCATCTCCCAATATGGAAGGCCTGCTGAGTGTTTTTGAAGGCGCGACAGGTGTATCCAAACTCCACCCGACAGTACAGGTGGGGCTTGACAGCGCAGATTTTATTACTAAAACCTTCGGCTACGAGGCGCTTCCCCAAATAAACGTCTATAATAAAGACAGGAAGCTTGTGAAGACCTTCAACGGCGATACACCAATGAAAGATCTTGAGCCATACATAGAGTAAAAGTTTCATTTACGGCTCTGCACTTTAGCAGTAGCCGTTGATAGGGTTAAAAAAGAGAGCGTAGTTTACAACCTTAGTTAACTACGCTCTCTTTTTTAATATAGTCACGCAACTTGCGTACATAATCAAAATAACCCGCTTCCATTCGCATCCAGAAGATCACAAATATCGCCAGGCTGATACCAGCCAGGGTATAAGTGAAGTTCAGATACTCCTGCTGACCGAAGATGTAAAATCCCACCGCTGCAATAAGCATAAATGTGCAGAAGATCAGGATCAGCATCGGACCACCCGAATCGATCTTACGCATTTTGGAGTTGATAACGACCTGCGTTTTGTCTCCTTTCCCCTTAAACTCTACGTGAGTTATCGGCAGCGTTTTGATGTTCGTCTCCTGCTCGGCATGAGGAATGATGCGAAGCACTCGGTCCTTTTCAGAGACCTCGAAGTCCATGTTATGTACTTTTACATGTTTGCCAATTAGGCGACCCTTAATGGCCTCCGCTGGCATTGACGAATCGTACCGATAAGTTCTTGAGAAGATCATAGGCACTTTTTTATATAGTTAAGAACTGAATTTTATGAAAGTTAGGTATAAATTTTACCTCATACAACAGGCAAAATCTATATTGGGCTTTCTGTTTATAAATACTAACGCAATATGTGTGCCAGTGTTACAAACATGTTGAAATTCAGCACCTTATAAAAAATCCATGCCACCAAATTTAATCCTATTTTAATTCAAATTGTTGAAAATTATTTTTGTAATTACAACTTTTTTTGAATATATTATTTTGTACCGATGAGCTGGTAGTATTGTTCTACCATGGTACGATAGTATGGTTTCAGTTGCGGGGGAACCGTCTTATACAACTCTAAAAGCTGCTGCCTGTCCTTGACATATTTCTGCAATTCGGCAGGCATGGTACGCGCAACATCTTCAGCCGATTTTGACGATCTTTTGTCATCCTGCTCCTGCTCGCGTAGCGACTTTTCCGCCTGTAGCAGACGTGTAAGTATCTCCTTCTGCCTGGCCAGCAGTTCTGCGCTCATACGCCTGTTCACAAGGTCCGTCTCATTGCGGTCCATCTGTTGCTGCAACTCCTGCAGTTCTTTGGTTCCGGTAAGGCCTTTGCTATTGAGCATACGGTTTACATCTTGCAGCTGCCTGCGTATCTCGGCCTGTTGTTCGGCCATCTTTGCAAGTTGTTCTGCATCGCCATACTCTCCGTTGCCGCCGGCACCACCGCGCTGCTTATCTTCTTTACCACCCTGGCCATCCTGTCCACTCTCACCCTGCTCACCTTGCTGTCCCTGCTGCCTGCCCTGAGCACTCTTCATCTGCTGCATGGCATCACCCAGTTGCTTTTGCTTGGTGATCACATCGCCCAACTGATCGCCTGCGCCCTGCGAAGGATTCTTGCCACCAGGCATAGAGCAGCTACCTGACTGACCACCCTGTTGCTGGCTTTGCTGCGCCAGCAGGTTCGACAGCAGCTCGTTCAACATCAGCGCAAGATTGTTGGTATGTGTCATCACGTACTGTTGCCTTGTAGCGGCGTCCACCACGCGACGGCCTTCAATAGCTTCTGCAGCACCAGCCATATTCTTTTCCAGTTCTGTGGTCTCTTTATTTACGGTCGGCGCCAGCTGGAATAAACGTTTGCTCAACATAAATAAGCTGTCACGTATCATGCGTGAATTATTGTGCAGCCTTGTTTGTTCTTTTTGGTTAGCCAGGTATGTAGCACTAGCCGCAGATGTATTCTGCACACCTTTCATTAGTTTCTCCTGGTCGAACGAGAGCCGCATCAGGTTAGTCAGCAACTGGCGAGTAGCGCGGATGTCTATCTGCAATTGCATTGCGTTCATGCCGCCGGCCATCTTTTGCATGCTCATAGCCATCTTCTGCAGGTTTTGCTTAGCCTGGTTCTGCGATTGACCGGCCTTGCTATTTTGGTCTTTACTTAACTCCTGCTTGCTGTCTTCCATTTTCTCAGAAGCTTCTTTACCGTCTTTCTGTGTTTCGCTGAAATCAGGCTTCTGCTGCGTTTCTTTGCCGGCGTCCTGCATTTCTTTCAGGTCTTTGGTAAGGGCTTCGTCAAGCTGCTTTTTAAGATCGTCCTGATCTTTCTTTAATGATTCATTATCCTTTGCGCCTTTCTCAGTTTGTTTTTGGATATCATCTTGTTTCTGAGCCATCTCGCTCATCCGGTTGGCCATATCTTCCAGCTTCATCTGCATCTCCAGGGTCTTTATCAACTCTCCGAGACGCGACATATCCATATTGAATAACTTATTATCCTGCTCCAGCTGCTTCATGGATTTAAAAGCCTGGTCTTTATTAAGCTTTTGCATCAGCTCCTGCAGGCGTTTCATCTGCTCGGTCAGCTCTTTATTCAGCAGGTTATCCATCTGCTTTTCAAGGGCAGCTTGTTTTTCTTTTACATCATCGCTGTATTGCTTCTGGGCGCTTTGCTGGCGCTGTTCTTCCATGCGTTTTTTTACGGCTTCCAGTTTGTTCTTCAGCTGCTCCTGCGCTTTGGCAAGCTCCTGCAATTGCTGCTGCTGCTCCCAGTCCATATCGCCCGACTGCAGCATTTTGCTCTGCATGTCTTTGTATTCACTTTGCAGCTGCTTCATTTGCTCGGAGCTGTTGCTCATACCTGAATTGATCTGCTCAGCATTGGCGTTGATGGCAGAATCCAGCTGCTGCGGGCTGTACATATGATAAGCCATGACCTCGCTGCGCGACGCCTTGCTGCCGTGTACACCGTCATTATCCCATGCTTCTACGAAGTACGTTATCTTTTCGCCTGGTTGCAGGTTTAGCACTCCGATATCAAAATAGTGCTGGAAGGTGGTGAGTGCACCGCCTGTATTATTCAGAGCTATACTTTTAGCACTAAGTGTCTTGTTATCTTTTGATACTACCTGGTAATGAAATAGCACTTTTGTGATAGCATAGTCATCACCGGCAGTACCGTTAAGCAATATTTGTTTACCCGACACCGTATCGCGGAACTCTTGCAATTGTATCACGGGGTATTCATCGGGTATCACCTTTACATTGTACTGGTAGCTATCTACTACTCCCGCCTGCCTATTGCGCAAGGTCAGTGTGTACGTAGTATCGTTCATGAAGCGATAGTTGGACGCATACATGCTCGATTGTTTCGGCAGTTTCACTGGCTGGCCATCGCCCAGTTTGATGGTTGCTTCGTCTGTATGTTCTGCAATAAAAGCGATGCTCACCAGCGTACCTGCAGGCAGGGTCATATCGCCCAGGCTGCTGCGGGTCTCGTCTTTACGGCCGGTATATGCAGGGTAATCTATCTCTACTTTGAACGCTTTCAAAACAGGTTTCTGCACCACTTTCAGCGTATGCGGCTTAGAGTAGAATCCCGCTGCAAACAGGCGGAAATCAACGGCCTCGGTCACATTCCTGAACGTGTATTTAAAAGTTTCGTTGTCTACTTGCTGCATCGATAGCCTGTCTCCATGTACGTCTACAGACATTTCAGCAGGCAGAGTACTGCCTTTCACTTTTACTAAAAGTGTATAATCGCTGTTGCGCACAGCCTGTAAAGGACTGTTGGTAACAACGAACTCGAAAGGAGCTGGTTTCTCAAATTCTTTTGTGGGCTGTAAGAGGCGTGAGGATGCTTCGCTGAAGATGTTAGGTGCTACCACTAACAATAATACCATTACCAGCACCAGCGGTAATAAGTATGGCAGAAAACGTTTGTTCTTCGAAAGATCGATAGCGTTGGTAATGGGTATTACCGAAAGCTGACCGGCTTTTTGGTTGATGCTGGCTTCTAAAAGCTCTCGGCTGGTTTGTCCGCCATTCTGCTTTTTCAGCTGTAGTATGTTCAGCAGCTTATCGCTTATTTCCGGGAAGTGTTTACCAACAATAACGGCTGCCTGCTCGTGACTGATGGTCTTGCCCAGTCGATTCATGTGGACGATCGGTATGATGATCCAGGCTACTAATGCAGCGGTTCCCAATACAACGAAAGCCGACACGATGGTCACCTTTAGCCATACGGGCATATACAGGAAATACTCGCCAACGCTAACCGCAAGTATGTAAAACAATAAACATATCAGCAGTACCAGCGCACCACGTATTACCTGGTTTGCATAGTATTTGCGGACGAACGCGTCGAGCCGGGATATAAGCCAATCGTAATTATTCATAGTACTCTCTCAAATTTACCATAAGAAATGTAATGGAATTCTTAAATTTTCCTATACGTACATTTGCAGTACAGACGAGGTTAGTTATATGATGCAATTGTACCCGGCTCACGCCGCAGAGGCACTGGAATTTAACAAAGTATGTCAGTTACTGAAACAACATTGCCGCACTGATGCCGCCCGCGAACGGGTGGAAGAGCTGCGTTTTCATACCAGGCTTGATTATGTAGAAAGAGAGCTGCAGCACACCAACGAATTTAAATGGGTGCTGAAAGGCAGTGATTATTTCCCCAACGATTTTACAAGGAATGTACAAAAGGAACTGAGGCTGCTGGCCGTACCCGGAGCGGTACTGACTGGCGAGCAATTGCTGGCCTTCCGCAACCTGGCCCTCAACATCCGCGACATACTGCTGTGGTTCAAGCGACACGACAAACTGTTCCAACACTTGCGGGAGATAGCTGAAAAGATCAGCTACCAGAAAGAGATACCTGATACCATCTCAGCAGTAATAGACGATAATGGCCAGGTGCGCGATACCGCTTCGCGCGAGCTGATGCAGATACGCGCAGAGCTGAGCAGCGCCCGCCAGAACCTGCGGAAAGTTTTTGAATCTGTATTGCGCAAGCTGAACAAACAGGGCTACCTCGCTGATATTTCAGAAGGCTTTTTGAATGGAAGAAGAACGGTTGCCATCAATGCCGAGCACAAACGTATCGTTAAGGGCATCCTTCATGGCGAGAGCGAATCATCACGCACCGTGTTCATCGAGCCGGAGGAAACTATAGAACTTAACAACGAGATCTTTTCACTGGAACGGGCTGAAAGCCGGGAAATACACCGCATACTGGCACAAACCACCGCTACCCTATCGGTATATGCGCCACAGCTGGAAGGTTACTACCATCTTTGCGGCATTTACGATTTCATTCGTGCGAAGGCGCTGCTGGCTATTGACATGAATGCAGAAATGCCTCGCCTTAGTCCACACCCCGGTGTACACCTAGTCAAGGCGCATCACCCGCTGCTATACTTGCATAACAAGCAAACCGGCAAACCGGTCATACCATTATATATTACCCTCGACCGCAACCAACGCGTGCTCATCATTAGCGGACCGAACGCCGGAGGTAAGACAGTATCGATGAAGACGGTGGGCTTGTTGCAGCTGATGGCACAAGCCGGGTTATTGATACCTGCTGATCCACAGTCGGAGATAGGCATCTTCAAGCAATTGATGATACATATTGGCGACACACAGTCGATAGAACATGAGCTGAGTACTTACAGCGCCCACCTGCGCGACATGAAATACTTCATGGACTTTGCGAACGGCAAGACACTGTTTTTTATAGATGAACTAGGTAGCGGCTCTGACCCAAACCTGGGTGGCGCATTTGCTGAAGCTATAGTAGAAGAACTGGCACACAGGCATGCACTGGGTATTATCACGACCCACTACTTGAACCTGAAGGTAATGGCCGGCAAAGTGCAAGGCATTGTAAACGGTGCCATGGCATTCGACGAAGAACACCTGGAGCCTCTTTACCAACTCACAGTGGGCAAGCCAGGAAGTTCGTACACCTTTGCTATTGCGCAACGTAGCGGATTGGCGCCGAAGATCATTGAGCGCGCACGCCAGATAACCGACCGCGGCCACTTTAAGCTCGATAAAATGCTGCACCAGACCGAGCAGCAATCGCAAAAGCTGAAGGAAAAAGAAAAAGAAGTAGACAGGCTGCTAAAGGAAAATGAAAGACTGAAACAGAACTACGAGGAGCTGACCGATAAAGAGAAACTGAAGCAACACTACAACACGCTCAAGCTGCAAAACCAGATCAAGAAAGAAGAACTGGACTACCTGCGTGATATGGAACGCAAGTTCAAACAGATCATCCACGACTGGAAGAAAGCAGAGAACAAACAGGACGTGATAAAGGCAGCGGAAAATGTGCTATTTCGTAAGAAACAGATACAGGCTAATGCCGCCATGGCCCAAAAAGCCGATAAGAACTACGAGGTAGTAGGCAGCGAGCCACAGGTGGGCGACCTGGTGCGCAACAAGATCAACCACCAGGTGGGCACACTAAAAGAAGTACGTGATAAACGTGGTATTGTGAACATTGGCAAGATGCCATTTAACGTAAACCTGGAAGAGTGGATAGTAGTAAGGAAGAAAAGTAATAATGAGGGTAAGAAAAAGAAGAAAAACCAATCGTAACTTCGGAGATGCTCAAAAGCATCTCCTTTTTTCTTGCCAGCTTTCTTCTGTTAGCAATAACATGGGAAATTTTGTTTCCTGACTGGAGATTTGCATCACGGGATTTGCGTGTTGCAGGCACGGTTACGATGCCGTTTATATTTGTTGCACTAGTTGGTTGCCTAATAGCACTTAAATATCGGAGCTGGCAGGCGATAGTCCCGACTTGCCTCTTTCTTGCTATGATCGGTGGTTGCTTTTCGTGGGCATCTTTACATCCCCTCGACTCGCACTCCGAACCTATTGTTGTGGGCGAGCCAACCCAATTATCAAATACTCGGCACGAGATAACTCAAATCGCTTACAACAACAAACACAATCACTGGGAAACGAATACAGCAATCGTCGAAAGAAAGCTTATCTTCCGAAAAGTCATCAGTCAAACCCAATGGCAGCCCTCAACCTATATACCACGCACAGTCTCTAAATAGAGAAAGCGCCGCCAATCTTATGACTTATACTTAACCGCCAAAGGTTGTTGAAACAATAGACACCGCAAATACATAATTTGATAATTTTCAAATAGTTAATAGCTCGTTAAGGCTTCCTAATATGGCGTTTTGTTTATATTATTATGGTTTCACTATTGCGATCTATTCACTCATATGCTAAGAGAGACCACGTTACTCCTGGTTCTATCATTTTCTGTCTTTGTGAAGCAGTCTGCTGCGCAGAACATACAGCAGGAGCTTGACTCACTCACGACAGTATTAAAATCTGCAAAACAAGACACGGCAAAGGTTTCGTTACTAGTGGCTATCTCTCGCAATTACTATAGAACTGACCCGGCCAAAGGTGTAGAATGTGGCAAAAAGGCCTTGGCACTGGCTAACGAACTTGACTACGATTATGGTGTTATGACAGCAAATAATGCCATCGGTCGCTGTTATGCTGTTCAAGACGATCTGACCGAAGCGCTGCAGCATTTCCAGGCTACACTTACCATGGCAAGGAAGCTTAATGATGAAGAATTCACTGGAAATGCGCTCCTTGCAATGGGATTAGTTTATAGCTCCAACCATGAACCACAAAAAGCGCTCGACTATTTTCAGCAGGCAAGAAAAATATACGAGACCCTCGGTATCCCCAGAGTATCGCTCGTGATAAATGGCATCGGGAACTGTTATATGTACATGAACGACTACGAACCGGCGTTAAACTATTTTCTGCAAGGCATAAAGATCGAAGAACAGCTCAAATCCGCTACTCCGCTGCTGGCTACAATGCTTGCAAATGCCGGAGGCGCTAGTCTTGGCCTAAAGAAATACAACGAAGCACTGAGTTTTCTGTTTAAAGCGCTGGAACTACAAAAAAACATGGGCAATACCAGCAGTACAGCCAGCACGTTAAACAATATTGGCAATGCATACCTGGCCATGGGGAAAAACCCCAGCAATTCTTTTCCCGACAGCCTTAGAAATAAGGAGGTCAATTTTCAGAAAGCACTTCATTATGAGAAACAGGCGCTGGCTGTTTGCGAAGAACTCGGCATTCGCGATAAGCTTGTAGATGTATATGCGACAACATCCAACATCTACCGAATGCAAGGCAACCTAAGCGAAGGACTTGTGTACTTTGATAAATATGACGCCCTGAAGGACACACTGGCCCGTGAAAATAACGAGAAGGAATTTGCAAAGATCGAAGCGGAGTTCCGGGTACAAAAAATGACCGACTCACTCAAATACCTTGCGACGCTGAACGAACATGAAGCCGCAGAGCGTAAACTGGAGCGTAACGGATCAATAGTGGTATTGAGTTTGGCGAGCATCATTAGCCTGCTGTTGGTAAACCGCCAGAAACTGAAGCAAATGCAGGGTCGTAAAATGGCCGAGGCCGAGCGCATGCGCGCCGAGGATATGGCTAAACAACAGCTGGCCGACTTCACTCAAAGCATACAGGAGAAAAACGCACTGATCGAAAAATTTTCTGCAGAGATCACCCGCTACCAGGCTTCTGCCTACAACGAACTACCTGAACAAGACAGTTCGCTGGAAGAACTGCAAAGTTCCGTGATCCTGACAGAGGAGCAATGGGTGAACTTCCAATCGCTTTTCGACAAAGTGCACCAGGGTTATATTGGCCGTACTAAAGAAAAATATCCCGCGCTTACGGCGGCGGAATTACGTTTTATAGTATTGAGCAGACTTGAACTCAGCAACAAGGAAATGGCAGCCATGCTGGGCGTAAGCCTTGAAGCAGTACGCACCAACAAACACCGCCTGCTCAAAAAACTGAGTTTACCCGAAGGCGTTTCGCTCTACGATACAGTACACGCGATATAAAAAAACCTTAAGAAAACTTTAAGGCCACATTACCGTCGGGCTAAGCTCGATTGTCTACCTTGGCCGGATGGAATTGCGTGCACCAGTCATATTAATATTACTGAGTAGCATTGTCATACTCAGCTACCTGTTCAACCTCCTCAGCAAGAAAACACGGCTACCATCAGTGTTAATGCTGATAGCAACGGGCATTGGTATTAAATACCTGGCCGCCCACTATGGCTTTGCAGGAGCAGACGTAACCAAGCTTGTGAAGATATTGGGTGCGACGGGGCTTATTATGATCGTGTTGGAGGCAGCATTGGATCTTAAGCTGGGACGCGACAAACTGCGCCTTATTGGCGATTCGTTTTTCTCCGCCTTGTTCATTTTCCTTTTTTCTGCTTTTGGCATTGGCATACTCATCATGCAATGGCTGCATGTGTCATTCGAGCTAGCCTTCCTTTATGCCATACCCATGAGTATCATCAGCAGTGCTATCATCATCCCAAGCACAAGTCATTTTGAAGAAAAAAGGAAAGAGTTTATCATTTATGAATCTTCATTCTCAGACATCGTAGGTATCCTCGCATTTAATTATATGCTTGCGCCTAATGTTGTCAGCCTGGTAACCGCAGGGCGTTTTTTTGTTAATGTAGGGTTGGTCATACTGCTCTCGCTGGCTGCAACTTTTCTGCTTCTATATATAATTCTCAACATAAAGGTGGGCTTAAAATTCTTCCTGATATTTTCTGTGCTGAGTTTTCTGTATGGCCTCGGCGAATTGATACATTTGCCATCCTTGATGATCGTACTCGTTTTTGGACTGGTGATCAACAATTACAATCTCCTTCTGAATACGAAATTCATCAGGCGGTTCGACACTACAGGCATTGACGGCGTGCTGGAAACGATGAGGTCGATAACAGCAGAAACATCCTTTCTCATTCGTACATTTTTCTTCATACTCTTCGGTTATACTATTGACCTTAGTGTTCTTATGCAGCCTGATGTTTGGGAGCTCGGATCAATAATTATTATCATCCTGCTATTAGTACGCTACTTCTATCTCCGTGTCATTTTGAAAACTCCTGCATTTCCGATGCTATTGCTGATGCCTCGCGGCCTGGTGACCATACTATTATTCTATAGCATTCCTGTTAGTAAAAGCATTGGCGGATTCAACAATGGGATATTATTCTTTGTAGTAGCTGTAAGCAGTATATTGATGATGTTCGGCTTGCTCTTCAGCAAGGATAACGGACAATACCTGGAAAAGTCTGAAGAAGCCATATAACATTCGTTGGTACAACCTTTGTGCGAATAACACAAACCTCTCGCCATGGTGTCAAAACTATCAACTGAAGAGATCCGCGAATTCATAGGCGACAACAATATTGCACGGCTGGGTTGCAACGATGGTGAGCGTACTTATGTCGTGCCCATCAATTATTTATACTTCGACAGCTACTTCCTGTGCTTCTCACTGGACGGCATGAAGATCGAAATGATGCGGGATCACCCACTGGTGTGTCTTGAAATAGACCGAATCACCAATGTCAAAGATTGGGTATGTGTTCTGGCATTCGGTCGCTACGAAGAAATTACTGATCCTGCAGGCAGAGCCGAGGCAAAAGAGTATTTCATCAAAGACTATCTCCGGCTAAGAGCTGAACAAACCGAACCAGCACCTGAATCTTCGCGCCCGTCTGCTGAGTTACACCATAAAGAGGTCGTTTACTACCGGATACAAATAGAAGAGCTTTCCGGACGATACGCTAAGCATCTATAATCTCTGCTTTAATATATGCCAGCTTCGCTTTCAACACTATGCTGCTTGCAATCATACTGGTCATACTGATAGCCATCGCGCTTGTATTGCTGCTAGGCAAGAGGCAACGCTATACATACGATGATGACGGCATTGTGATACATGGTTCGGTCAACAAAAAGATATTTTACCGCGACATGCTCGAAGCGAGAAAGATAAGCTGGGACTCGCTTGGACCAACCATGAAATTTGGCCTGCGCATGCCGGGCACGCTATACGGATCGTTTCATTTTCACGAGCTGGGCGAAGTGGTAGTAAGTGTAAACGATGACCGTAAGATGGTCTTCATTCGCACGCGCGATGCACACTACATCATCAGTCCTGAAGACCCCGCAGCTTTTATTAAACACGCCGGGCACTAAGCTTAAAGTGTCACAATGAACTCCGTTCCTTCGTTCACCATGCTTTTCACTTCTACACTGCCACCCAATGCTTCTATTTGAGACTTGGTAAGGAACAACCCCACGCCTTTACTATCGAAGCCGTGGTGAAAAACCTGGTTCAGTTTAAACAGCCTGTCGCCATAGCGGTCAAGATCGATGCCAAGTCCATTATCTTTCACTGAAAGCACTACTCTCCCCTGCATTTTCGTTGTACTCACAATGATCTCCGGCGCTACATCCTTGCGCGAATATTTGATCGCATTGCTGATAAAATTATAAAGGATGCTTTCAAGGTATACTGATGGATAACTTATATCCTTAATTGCCAGCTTGGTCGTTATGCGTGCGTGCTTTTCATACATCACACCACTTAACTGGCTGGTGATGTTCTGCACCATCTGCTCAACGTTACAATCATCGTACTGGATCTTTTTATTCAGGCTGATCTTGGCCACCTCCATCAGGGTGTCGAGATTTTCCGTCAGGGCTTTTGCGCCTTCAACCATTAGGCTGATCGCTTCCTGGTCTGTAAATGCCTCTGCTATTACAAGCGACTCCTCATCATGCGTACCGCCGTGCTTTGCGCTGAGTGCCGAAGCCAGCATATTGATATTACGAGCAGGTCCACGCAAATTGTGCGCAATGATGTAGTTCAGCTCTTCCAGCTGTTGTATTTTGTTAATGAGGCTCACCTTTGTTGCCTCCAACTCTTTATTTTTCCGATTGATCTCGTCAGTCAGCTCTTTGCGCTTAGTTATGTCCACAATCTGTGCTATGACAAATTTTGGAGTATTGTCTGCATTCCACACCATCGATACTGTGAGCAGTACCCAAACTATCTTCTTGCTTTTTGATATGTATCGTTTCTCAAGGTTATAGACCTCTATTTCCTTGTTTAGCATCTGCTTCAGCAAACCCAGATCCAGCTCCAGGTCGTCGGGGTGTGTGATCTCCTGGAAAGTCTTCTGCAATAGCTCTTCTTTAGAATAACCGGTTATCTCACAAACAGAGTTGTTTACGTTCAGCCATTTGCCGAACGGACTTACTAACGCCATACCAATACCAGATGAATCAAAGGCGCTGGTGAACATCTCGTTGCTTGTGCGGAGTGCTTCTTCTGTTCTCACCTTCTCCGTAATATCCACGCCATAACCCACCATTAGTCGCAGATCGCCCTGTTCATCCATCACAGGTTGCAGGCGACGCAGTTTGTAATTTGTATCTCCCTCAGCTGTTGTGAACCTTTCTTCCCACTCTTGTTGCCGGCCGGTATTTCTCACTTCGTCGTATCGCTGCTTACGCCCCTGCGCTATGTCCAAAGGCCTGTTGCGCTCGCGGCAATAGTCGAAATCAGTTTTACCGATCATCCATTTCCTGACCTCAGGGTCTTTTACCGAACGTTCGTTCAGGTACATGAATCGATAGTCTTTGTCGAGCACCGCAATATCGCCGGGCAGCCAGTTCAATATCTGTTCGTAAAAATCTTTTTGTGATTGCAGTTGTTCTTCAAAATCATTGCGAGATTGTTCTGCGCTTTTTCTGGCAGTAATATCGGTATGTGTGCCGATCATTCGCAGCGGCTTGCCATCGGGCGTACGTGATATGACCACTCCCCTGCTCAACACCCATTTATAGCTGCCATCCTTGCACTTCATTTTGAACTCCGAGCTATATGTATTGGTTTCGCCTTTTACGCAGCCTTCAAACAGCCTGGCAGATTCTTCCACATCCTGCAGGTCCACTTTCGACGTCCATTTTTCGACGCTACCCGATATCTCGTCTTTCGAGTAACCAAATATCTCATGCCACCTGTCGGAAAAGTAGATCGTGTTTGCCTGAAGGTTATAATCCCACATACCATCGCCCGATGCATCCAACGCCATCTTCCATTTGTTCTCCATCAGCTCCAGGCGATCCTTGCTGGTAATGTCATCAATAATGAAGTAAGCCAGGTGTTCATCGGCGTGCTGTGGCAGGATGCGCACACTGTATATAACAGGCTGTTTTTTATAAGAGGTTTGAAATTCCAGGTACTGACTCTCCCCGGTACGTAACGCCTTTTTTATCAGCGCAGTAAACTTATCCGCTACTTCTGCAGGGTGAATATCCGACAGTTTATTGCCGCGGTATCGCTCTTCTTCACCCGGATATTTGTCCGTATTGCGCATACGCACGTCGTGTATCATGCCGTCTGCAGACACTTCTGCCACTACCTCGCCAAGGTATTGAATGATATCTAACGAAAGCTTACTATCAGCATGGATGGTCATACAACGCAAATTTACTACGATTGCCTTCCCGCTGAGGTGACCATCATCATTCAAAACAGGGAATTAACATCAGCTCTTATTATTCTTGCAACCGTTTTTTAGCCTACTTTAACGTTCAAATCTGTCCAAATGGCTTACGATGAACAACTTGCCGACCGCATACGCAACCGCCTGGCAGAATTGCCAAATGTGGAAGAAAAAGCCATGATGGGCGGCCTATGCTTCATGTACAACGACAAGATGTGCGTGGGCATTTTCAGGAATGAACTGATGTGCCGTATTGATCCTGAAATAGTTGACGAGGTTCTCAACAAACAAGGCTGTCGCCAAATGGAAATGAACGGCCGCACAATGAAAGGCTATGTGTTGGTAGACGAGACCGGCATGCACACAAAAAAAGACTTCAACTATTGGATAGACCTTTGCCTGGATTTTAACAGTCGCGCAAAGTCATCAAAGAAGAAAAAGAAATAAAAAAGAGGCAACCCTCAGATTTGCCTCTTTTTTATTCGCCTGCAGACCAGTTACTGCGTCTGCATCACCCAGCCGTTTATGAAATCATTGCTGTTGACAGCGGTTCCTGAAGCATTATTAATACAAAATCCAACGGTATAAGTGCCTGCTGGTAGCGTCACCGTTGCTGCAGAGCTTACCACTGATTTCGTAGTAGTCAAAGGCACAAAAAGCCAATTAAAACCTGCGAAGAAGTCTGGTGTGGCTGAGGAGGAGGACAGGTAACACATACCTGACCTCACATTGATAGGCCCTCCAGCTGACAAGCCTAAAACTGCCGCCGCTGCACCAGTCAGTCTTCCACCGCCGGTGGGTATTGTTACGCTGACCGAAGGACCAACAAACACCATTCCCGCATTTGCTGCAATACTAGTTTGGATAAACCCGGCAAATCCCTGGATACCTACAACACCTGTGGGACCCTGAATACCTTGGACACCTTGAATACCTTGAACACCCTGAATACCCGGAGGGCCTTGCGGACCTGGATTTTGCGAATACATCGCATAAGGAACACTTAAAAGTTGTGTAGCTCCAAGAGAAGTGTAGTTAGTGCCACCGGCAGGATCTATTTCTACCATTAAATATTTATCGCCCGCAGCCCAATCAATGCTGTCCATTTCTTTGGTCAGTATAGTACCGCCGCCTACGGCCACATTGTATAAGCCATAGGCATTTGTCGTTACTGTATGCGTTTCCGAATAACGAACAGGCCCCATAGCATTGCTGTCTAATATCGAAAGGCGAAGGCCTAACGCCTGGTTGGCAAGCGGTTGACCAGCGCTATTGCGCGCAATACCCTGGTAATTGAACTTTTTGGGAGGTTGGGCCTGTATACCGAGATACAGCAGGCACAAGACCATTAGTAGAGATAATTGTTTCATGATGGATAGTTTATTGCGATAATTGTTACTTGAGTATTTGAATATTGAATCCGTATGAAGTCGTCTCATTTTTTGCAACTACATCTACAACCAACTTGTATGTTCCAGGTAATAGCGAAGCCACATTGACATCATGCTTTACACTACCAGCGCCATGTTCAAAACTGCGTTCAATTAGCTTCCTGCCCACGACATCATACACCGATATCAACAGCAGGCTACGTGTTTCAAACTCCGGGTATATGATCACATTATCCGTTGCGGGATTGGGATATACTTTGATCGTTTTACCAGAGGCCGTCAAACTTGTGATGCCGGTAAGTGGTGGATGTGGTTGCAGCACCCCTTGTGTAAGTACAACATTCGGCGCAATCGCCGTATTCACCAGGGTCATTTCGCCCACGGCAAAATCAAAACTCTGCACGCCGATAACGCCGCCGCCACCTGCACTTGCGATGATGGACGGCCCGATCGACTGTGCGCCGGCATGCAGGGACAACAGCCAACAGCACGCCAAACAAAACAGCACACGCTTCTTCATAGTTATGGAGTTTATTTACAAAAAATGTTATGTCGTAATCGTAACTGAACACAAATACCTTCTCGCAGATCCTGGCAGAAATGATAAAACAAACTGGTGATAAGCCCCGGTTATCGATGATTCCCTTATTTCATAAAATTATGCAAGAACCGCATCAAAAAATGTGTGGGTTATCCAATAAAATCAACCTGATGTACGTAGCATTTTCGCTATCAGGCGGTCGGCATTTTTCCTTAGAAAACCCTCGTCGGCAAGCGCAGAGCTGTGCGACTCAGCTCCAGGTGGCCTGATTTTATAGCCGTAAAAAATGTGTCTACTGTAACGACATCTACGGAAGCGAAACACAGTGAGCAGCGCTGGGCTGTTGTGCTTGCTATTCTTTTTGTACTGGCTCTGCTGGTACAATTCCCGCAGCGCATCCGGATCTTCCCGCCATTAATTCTTTGTATTATCGTGGCAGCTGAAATGATACCATTGATCATTGTTATGCTGATGCCGCACCTAAGGTTTTGGCAGCGTATCGAACGGACGTCAACGTTGATCTTCTCTGCAGCAGCTACTGTTTTATGTGTCGCAAATCTGGCCACTATTATCAGGGTTATGCTCGACAATAGCCAGGAAATCAGCGGCCTGCTATTACTTATATCGGGCCTCGGCGTGTGGATCATCAACATCGTATCATTCTCTATTTTCTACTGGGCTGTCGACCGCGGTGGTCCTGCGGGTCGATCGGGCAATACGGACAGACTCGCCGACTGGCTATTTCCGCAGGAGGGCGCTCCAAAAGAAGATTACCCTGAGGGTTGGAAACCTGCGTATATCGATTATCTATTCCTTGGCTTTAGTACAAGTGCGGCATTCAGCGCCACAGATGTGCTGCCACTTACCCACCGCGCCAAAATGCTGATGATGCTGCAAAGCTCTATATCGCTGATGACGATATTGGTGGTGATGTCTCGCGCGATAAACATATTGGCATAGAGCGATTCTATTTATCGATACATTTTGGGTCACTCATTGATATCACCGGACAATTTTACGCCCGCCTGCTACTTAATACATATTTATATATATTTAGAGTCTCAAAAACAGACTCTATGAAAAAGACCATTACCCTTTTTGCTCTACTAGTCACAGTGCTCACCAATACGTATGCACAAATACCCAACGGCAGTTTCGAGAACTGGACAACGGCGACAGGCTACAGCACACCTGACGGTTGGGATAATTTCAATCCTCTTACAACTTCATACAGCGTGTACACCTGCGAAAAAGGAACTACCAGCCCACCACATGGCAACGCATTCCTTATGCTCACCACCAAAGTCGTTGGAACTTCTACAGTACCGGGATTGGCAATGCTCGGCAAATACGATGCTGTTACCCAAAAGCCGAAATCAGGTGTGCCGTTTACTGGCCGCCCATCGCACCTCACGGGCAAATGGCAATACATGGCCTTCGGAACTGACACAGGCCGCATAGCGGTGTACCTAACTAAATGGAACAATACTACTCTTCAACGTGACCTGATCGGTCAGGTTGAATACGACCTGCCAGGAATGGTCATGTCATGGACATCTTTTGCAATACCCATTACCTATGTACACGGCACTATGCCAGACAGCGTCATCATCGGCCTTATATCAAGCAACAAGTCTTCAAACGCGGCTGCAGGTAGTTACTTATATGTAGACAGCCTGAACTTTACAGGTAGTGTACCGGATGGGATATCTGAGATCACGGATTCCAAATACAGCATAACACTTTCACCCAATCCCGCAAAAGACAACCTGTCTGTAGACTTCGGCGCTGTTGTTAGTGAGGATGTAATCCTGCAGGTGATAGATATCTATGGCAGGACTGTAACACAAGCAACCTGGGCCCGTGGCCAGCGTGTGTATTCAATGCAATTGAATACCGTGGCAACAGGATCGTATTTTGTAAGGTCGAGTGTAGGTGAGGAAATTCAGATGCAGCGACTGGTAATAGAATAATAAGCATTGGGGTCCAAGTAAATACTTGGACCATTTTTTTTGAAAGGATTCACACCGAGTCCCTATTCCGGGGACTCGGCTGCGACGGATTTCTTTTCTCTTACAAAAACCTGCTTTTCCCAGAAGTTAGGTGTAAAGGTTTCGAG
Organism: Polluticoccus soli; assembly: GCF_029269745.1. Lineage (NCBI taxonomy): Bacteria > Pseudomonadati > Bacteroidota > Chitinophagia > Chitinophagales > Chitinophagaceae > Polluticoccus > Polluticoccus soli. The sequence goes on from NZ_JARJHT010000003.1 coordinate 36,002, forward strand.
ATTTCCGTCAGCTCTTTTTATAGCACCAAAATCGCTAATAATATTCCAATCAGAGGTCGGGTGCATTAACCACTCAGATGGTATGTTCAACTTAACAATGAACTTCTTATTGTTACCTACCACGTATCGGAAGTTCTGCTCAAAAATACGCTCCAGCGAAAATAGAACGATGGAATCAGCGTCCTGCGGAAACTGTTGTGTTACATAACTGGTGTCGGAAAAACGATCATCCAACAGTCGCGGATCTCCGAGCAGTAGGTTTTGCAGATCGATCTTATGAGTGACGTTCACATTATACTTGTCAAAAACAACAACGCTAACACTATCATCCCCCTTGTCCGACGTAATGACCGTATCGATCAGCTTAAAAGTTTTGTTGTTGAACGGGGTAAAATAAACAGTGTCGTTTGACAGACGCCATTTGCCAAACGATATGTGAGATGTTTCTTCACAACCGGATTCATACGCATAGCTGTTGTCGTTATAGATATCTATTGTTCCTGTACACAACCCGAAACGTGGTGAGCTATAGTAACGCAGTGCACGTGGCTTCTGAGCCAAAGCTATTTGGGAAAGAAATAATAGGATTACAACAACTGCATGCCTCATGACACATGAAGATATGTGTTTATTCTCCGAGTCGCTGTGCAGTAGACACTGCAGAATGGAAAAGTTTTTTATTCAGATATTTTAATACTTATCACACACTCACGAGTATATCCACGCTTAAACTTTTGCAGTACGTAACTTAGTTCAACCTCTTTGCCTACTACATATTGATCATCAATTCCCCTTCGCTCCCATTCGGTTGTATTATTGCCATCTGAAATATCGAACATAGGAAAGTCGTTGTGGCCGGTCATATATACTTTTGATATCTTGCCTGTAATGACATGCGTTGGGATCATCCCGTTTTCAATTGCTTCAAACCATTGAGCGCTGCCATAAAGCAACCCATTCTCCATTTTTAAACCGACACGAAAATCCGGATGAAGCGAAGCCGCCTGGACTGCTTTGATGTGCTGGCTGTCGTTTCTTAGGTTGTATGTTTCTTTTAACTGCTCCATATCATTTGTAGTTAGCCATTGAGAAGGCTAACCAGGGACGGAAATTACCGATTCCTGGTTTATGTGTTAAGCGCAGCATCACTTAAATCAAAAAATCAAACTCAGGTCTCTGACCGGCGGTAAAGCAATGCAGCTCCATTACCGCACCACTGCCAGACGAAGTCTTTCGTTTTTATTGGAAGATTTAAGTCTCCCGGTAGAAGACTTAAACCAGTTTGGGGAGCAAGTAAATACTTGGACCAGTGGGGAGAGAAGTTCTTTCGCCGTCGAATATTTTCCTCCACCATTGTTGGTGAAGAATACCAACAACGGCGGAGTACAGTACTATAATTTCTCATACCAATCCAGCGCGTAATCTGCCACTTTTTCCCAGCCTGGTTCACCGCAAATGAAATGGCTTTTTTCATCGTATATCTTCAGATCAACTTTGCTGTCGCCATCTTTATATTTATTCGCAATAGTTGTGGTAAGTGCTGCCGGAAATATATGGTCCTTTCCACCACCTATAAATAATAGTGGTTGGTGCGGCTTGTGAAAATCTATGTTAGAAAAGGAATTCAGCACTAGCTGACGGCTCACTTTATAACTTTCAGGTACAGCAAATTTTTCAAATGCTTTTCCTCTTTCGGCTTGGGGAGTTGTGTTGAAGAATGCGTAGTTAAACCATTCCCGGCTTCCCAAAAAATATTCTTTAGACGAAAAAAAACCGAACGCAGGCAATACCGTTTTAAGTGTTTGAAAAGGTGGAAAAACATTTTTGGGAGGTGCACCGTCTATGCTTACTCCTGCCGCTGCTTTCCCCAATTCTATCAATTTCAGAACCACCATTCCCGCCATAGAGTGGCCTATTACCAAAGGCTTTTCAGGAAGCGTGTCAATTAAGCTGCTGATATTATTTACCACATCTATGAAACCAGATTTGACCAGGTCAGGATGTACCTTTTTGCGTAGTTCAGACGGCACTCCTTCGTGTCCCGGGTTAGCAGGTGTATAAACTTTATAACCCTTCGCTTCGTAGTGTTTTTTCCACTCTGCCCAGGTTAGGTCATTTATAAAGTTTCCGTGGATGAGGACAATAGTTTTTGATTTCATTGTAAATGGTTTTTATAGTTGTTTTAGGTGTTGGTAGTTTCAGTGAAAATATACTGAAATAATAAATAGGATATGCGGTCCAGCTTGCGCAACGCTTTCTCTCAAACCGGCCTAAGCGTCCCGATCAGACCTATTGCGATCATTACAGACGTTATCGTTCATACGCATAGAAATCATCAAACACAACTTCGCTACTCTGCACAGCTTTTTCGGCTAGTTGTTTGTAGGTATCATTATCATCCTCGTCCTCCCACTCCATGTCTACATCATAAAGGCTTACAAACTCTACGGCATCTATTTCGATATGCAGTTTACCTAACTCGGCTTCCACCGCAGCTAAAAACTCACGCACATCCTGCGCCACGAAAAACGCATACACTAGCCCACCTTTAAGTTTAGCGTATTGCTTGTGCTTTTTAGTGTAGCTGTATTCTATACTTCCCCAGTACAGTTGGCTATCGCGGATAGTTGCTGTTCTTTGTGCCATTGACGGTATTATTATAGTGTAGTCCCTCTATATACTTTAATATCAAAAAGATCAGAGCGATTCTCCTCTACGATTTCCTTCAATATTTTTTCATCGGTACTTAAAAAATCAATGCAGCTGTGATGGGATACCTTTATAACAAATGCTATATGCGCAGACGAAATATCCAGGTCAGTGTACAACGATCTCTCTTCTTTAAACATTTTAGTCGGGTAGAGAATTGTATCCTGGGCGAATTTCAAGAGCTCATCCCTTGTGAAGACCACTGCACCTGTGTATGAATTTGGAATTCCGTGTAGTTTAAACAACGTCCGTAAAGAGGGCAGCGTATTTTCAGTATTCGGAAACCATACATGAAACGGATAATCATGATTTACTACCCATGAATTGCCCACATCAATCTTCTCAACTACTTTTTCAAATAGTGGCAGGAAAATCCTAAGAAACTCTGTTGTATCTACTTCATTGTGATTTAACTGAAATGAGACACCAAACCATTTAGAAATAAATCGAACGTTACCGCGCAGATATTTATTATACTCTTTGCGATTGTAAAAAAGCACTTTTGAAACTTTCTTTTTAAATTCTACCATACTGGTCTAAGCGTCCCGCTTAGACCCAAGATAGCACAAGCGTCACGCTCCGCCAAACCTCTCTGGTTTAAGTGTTAAACACAGCGTCACTTAAATCAAAATCAATCGCAGGCCTCTGACCGGCAGAAAAGCAATGCAGCCCCATTGTCGCGCTACTGCCAGACGGAGTCTTTCGTTTATTGGAAGATTTAAGTCTTCCGGTGGAAGACTTAAACCAGTTAGGGGGCTGCATTCTCGCGCCAACGAGGGGTGTTACCTGCCCGCATTAAAAAAGAATACAAGCAAACCAAACAGGATGCCCAGTACAAAATTTATCCCTATCATTTTAAGTGTAAAGTCTGTCAACCTCTTTATCCATTCATGTTTGGGCTTAACTGTCTTATTATATGGACTAAACCAGGTGATGCCGGGTATTACAATTGGAAATGGGTCTTTATTATAGATCATTTCTAAAAAGTAATAGCCCAGAAAATGTACTATCCATGACAGCCCAAATGTTGTAGCAAACACAGCTACGACTACATCCATTATTATCTCTCCCACTGTGTATGTAAAGTTATCCTGGTATTAACAAATGTCATTGTGGATGTTCTTTTCAATGGCGAACCTGTCTGTTTTATAATTTCCCGAAAATAATACAAGTAATCACCTTCGCCAAACTTACTAAATTATCGTATATTTGCTATAGAAAAACTAAGACAATGAAACACCCTACCACCTTCCCGCAAACATTCTCCTGGCAACAAAATCAACCCACTTTTAAAATCCTCCCCAATTCGACAACAAACGGCAACAAAAACGACCGATTTCGGCTGTTATCCGTCAAATAACTAACAAAAATAAACAACACATCTACTTAACCACTATTTGAAGCTGTGCAGGGTTTAACCTATTAATCACACGGCCGCTGTCTTTTATCCACATATTAAACGTACCTTTGCGGCTTATTATATAAAAGTTCTTTAATTAATGATCACATTTTCGAGCCTCTCCCTGAGAGAGGAATTAACTCGTGCCGTAGAGGAACTGGGTTTTGAAACCCCGACCCCTATTCAGCAAAAAGTAATCCCCCATCTGTTATCTCAACCAACTGATATAATCGGCCTGGCTCAAACAGGCACCGGCAAAACCGCCGCTTTTGGACTTCCGCTACTGCACCATACCGACGTTGCACAAAGACACGTGCAAGCCCTGGTTCTCAGTCCTACACGCGAACTGTGTATGCAGATCCAGGAAGAATTTAAAAAATATGGCAAACACATGCGTGGCCTTAAAACCACAGCTGTGTACGGAGGCGTGCCCATTAGTGGCCAGATCCGTGAGGTGAAAGCCGGCCCTCAAATAATAGTGGCCACACCCGGCCGCCTGATAGACCTGCTGGAGCGTAAAGCGCTTTCGTTGGACCAGGTTCAGTACTTAGTGCTGGACGAGGCCGATGAGATGCTGAACATGGGCTTCCGCGAGGATATCGAGTTCATCCTGAAAAACACGCCTGAGCGCGAGTTTACCTGGTTGTTCTCAGCTACCATGAACAACGATGTGCGTAACATCGCCAAGCGTTTCATGAATAACTGGAAAGAGCACTCGGTAGCTGCCGCTAACGTTACTAACGAGAACATCGACCACCAATACTACGTTACCAACCACCACAACCGCTTCGAGACCCTGCGCCGCCTGCTCGATTTTACACCGGGTATATATGGTATCATCTTTACCCGCACCAAGCAGGATTGCCAGGACACGTCTGAAAAGCTGATGCGCATGGGCTACCATGTTAGTCCGCTGCACGGCGATATGGACCAGAAGATGCGCAGCAAGGTGATGGAACGCTTCAAGAGCAAGGCACTGCAGGCGATAGTAGCTACCGACGTAGCTGCCCGCGGTATCGACGTTAACGACATCACGCACGTTATCAACTACGAGTTGCCGGATGATCCTGAAGTGTACACACACCGTAGCGGCCGTACAGGCCGTGCGGGCAAGTCGGGCATCTGTATGTCGATAGTTAGCCCCAAAGAAATTTCAAACATTCGCCAGATAGAACGCATCGTTAAAGCCCGCTTCCACCGCAGCGATATTCCTGATGGTGCTGAAGTAGTGCGCAAGCGCCTGTTCCACTACCTGGAGCAAATAGAAACAGCTAAACCAAAAGGCGATTTCGCAGCAGTTTACCAGCAGTCCATCCACGAGCGTTTCGACGAAATGGATAAAGATGAACTGATACGCCGCCTGATATGGCTACAGCTGAAAGAGACCATCGATGCCTACCAGGATGCCGAAGACCTGAACGCAGGTTATGAGAATAAAGGAAGTAAGGGAGCAGCAAGTGGCCGTTCTTCAGTACGCCTGTTCATCAACCTGGGTATGAAAGATGGTATCACCAGCGCTGAAAAACTCCTGAACTTCATTACCGAGTCTACCGATATCGAACCGGGACTGGTTGACCGCATTACCGTTCGCGACCTGAGTAGCTTCTTTAATGTAAGCTCCAGCGCGGCCGAATTTATCGTAGCTACTCTTTCGGCCAAGAAATTCAAAGGCCGCAAGGTGCGCCTCGAAGAGGCCGAGCAACGCAGCGACCGTGGCGACAGGCCTGAACGTAGCGGCGGCGGAAGCCGTGGCGGCTATGGCGGCGGCAGGTCGTATGGCGGTGGTGGTCGTGGCGAAGGCGGTGGCCGTGGTGGCGACCGCGGAAGCTATGGTTCACGCGACGGCAGAGGTGGTGCAAAAGGCTCAGGTAGAAGATATTAGGTCAAATCCTAATAAAGAACTTGGCCGTTTGGGCTTTTAACAGTATTTTGCAACCAAATTTGAACGTGTATGAGGCTATTGGTACTTACTTTAATGTTCGCCGCAGGCAGCTTGAGCTCAAAAGCTCAGCAGGTTTGTGACGAACCTGCAACAGAAGCGGTAAAGACCGCTACTGCTGAGAAGAAAGGCTTAGCGAGCTACTACCACGACAAGTTTGAAGGACGCCAGACCGCTACAGGTGAGGTTTTTGACAATGATCGCTTTACAGCAGCCAGCAACCAATTCAAGCTCGGCTCTTATGTAAAAGTTACCAACCTTACCAACGGAGAGGTCATTTATGTTCGCATCAACGACCGCATGGCTAAGTCTAACACCCGTGTGATAGACCTGACCAGCCTGGCTGCCAAAAAACTGGAGTTCCACAAGAAAGGAATTACCAAAGTCAAGGTAGAGATCGTACCTGCTTCGGAGGCTAAACCTGCAATACTGGCCCAGCGTAAAGAGGCCGGCCTACAGGAAAGCCAACTTTAAAAGACGGATTAACACACAACATTATTCAGAGCTCCCAAACGGGGGCTCTGTCTTTTTTAGGCCTCAAGACCACTAAGATCAATCTTGTGATTTTTTCACTATAAAGGGAAGCACTACACCCTGGCCCAGGATGGTAAAAAGTATAACCAGCGTAGTTATAAATATGATCTCAGACCTCAACGGGAACACCTCACCATTCGGAAGGGTCTTTGGCAGGGCAATTGCTATAGCCAGTGAAACGATGCCACGCATCCCCGACCAGCTGATGATCAGGCTTTCGCGAGCACTCAGCATGAGCGTTTCGGAAAAATCGATGCCCCTGTTTTTGAATTTGGGGTGCTGCTGGGCGAGTTGCAACGACTTACGCATTTGAAACACCCTGACCGTACGCACTACCAGCGCCGTGATTGTAAGGAGCAAAGCTACGCCTGTGTACTGCCAGATCATGCTGCTCTCGATGGCATTGACCACCACCGGCACTTCAAGGCCAAGCATGATGAAGATAAAACCATTCAGAAGAAAGGCTATTAGCTGCCAGATCGTTTCAGACTCATTTTTTATCAGCTCCGGAAAGTTCTTCCTGCTGAAAAGGGACATTACGAGGCCCAACACCACCACCGCTATCACCCCCGAAAACTCAAACTCTTCTGCTACTATATATGCAATGAAAGGAGACAGCAACAGAACACTCAAAATGGCCAGGGAGTTGTTTTTCACCAACCGTAAAACCCGTGAGACAAGGAACCCCATCACAAAACCAACTACGGCTCCCCCCGCCAGTAGTACAAGAAAAGTAAGGGTGGCTTTCCAAAAAATGAAGGCTGTACCCGCCACGGCGCCTACGGCGAAACGATAGGCAACCAGGGCCGATGCATCGTTCAACAAACTTTCGCCTTCAAGTATGACTCTAGTTTTATGCGGCAGGTCCAGGTTTTTGGTGATACTCATTGCCGCTACAGCATCAGTCGCGGCCAGTATAGCCCCAAGCACAAAGGCGAGCGGCCAGGTCATCCCGGGAATCAGGTAATATGATACGACAGCGATGCAGCCTGTAGTTAAAAACACCAGCCCGAAAGCCATCGAACTAATAGTTCTGAAATGTTCTTTGAAATCCCTGATGGGAATATTAAAAGCGGCCTCATATAAAAGGGGCGGTAAAAAGAGGAGAAATATTATCTCCGGCTCAATTTCTATTTTATTCATCCCCGGGATAAAGCCTATGGCGATACCCATCACGATCAGCAATATTGGGGATGCCACCCTGATCTGCTCCGCCAGGGCTGAAAGGATGATCATAGCCCCGAGGATAGCTAATATGGTTGTGTAATGCTCCATAAACCAGGCTTTACTAAGCCGACGTTTGAAACAGGAAAGATATACCAAACATAATAGCTTTTTATCTGAGGAGAAATCGAACCTTCTGTACGCATATACATTTCACATATGCAACTATCCCTCAAAGCTATGTTAAGGGAATTGGGGGCTATATATCCTCACAATGCTGAAAATCAACCACTTACATACAAAAATCACCCCAAACCGGGCAGTTTGGTTCACACCGTTTTAACTGGACATATTAGTTTTTAGATTTATGCCGACTTGGTTAAGAGCCTATTTGGGGGGACCTTTGCTGTTCACAAAACGATAGAGAGTATGAGGAAGTTTGTAATGAGTATGATGATCGTTGTTGCGGGTCTTAGCATGAATCTCAACGCTGAAGCACAAAGCAGGAAAATAACCAATCCAGCGCAAGCGAACGGAATTGCCAGCTATTACCATAATAAATTTGAAGGTCGCCAAACCTCTACCGGCGAGATCTTCGACCAGGATAAGTTCACCGCAGCTAGCAATACCCTGAAACTGGGTACCTATGCCAAAGTAACAAACCTGAGCAATGGAGAAGTAGTATATGTGCGTATCAACGATCGTATGAACGCTGCTAATAAACGTTTGATAGACCTTACCAGCCAGGCCGCTACAAGCCTGAGGTTTAAGCAGAAAGGCATCACCAACGTACGTGTAGAACGTGTAAGTGCTGAAGAGGCACGCCCACAACTGCTGGCGCAGGAAAGGGAAGTAGCACGTGGCAACAAGCTATAATTTTTGTTCCATACAGATTTAAGAGTGGGCTCCCTTCGGGGGGCCTTTTCTTTTTGCTTAACTTGCCGTATGATCCTTGGCTCCATATATATTGATCAAAGCGAAGGCCGCGGCAACGGCGTCTTCACCAGTGAAGACATAGCAGCCGATACCATCGTCGAGCTCTCCCCGGTTATAGTAATGACGGAGAAAGAACGCAAACTGCTGGACCAGACATTACTGCACGACTATATATTTGAATGGACACCCAAAGGGATGGTTATGTGCTGCATGGCACAGGGGTATATCTCAGTGTACAATCATTCGTATGAATCCAACTGCGAATATTTCATGAATTATGATGATAATACCATCATGATCAGATCGGTGCGGCATATTGAACCGGGCGAAGAACTCACCATTAATTATAATGGCGACTGGAATGATGATAAGACGGTTTGGTTTGAGACTATTTAATGACCTTTGTTCACATCTAAACTAATCCACTATGGCCTGGGAAGAAAAAGACAACGCCCTCTACCAAAGTTTTACTTTCAAAGATTTCTCAGAAGCGTTCGCCTTCATGACCCGCGTGGCGCTGATAGCCGAAAAACAAAACCACCATCCCCGCTGGACCAATGTCTGGAACAAGGTAGAAGTGTGGCTCAACACCCACGATGCCGGTGATGTAGTAACGGATAGGGATAGAAAGCTAGCGCAGTCAATCGACAAGCTTACCGCTAATTAGTTTACTCTAAACACCGGATACCTCATATGTCCCGCCTCATAGTGCGGCGAACAGCGGTATACAAACTCTAGTTGCGCTTCAGCATCGTTAGCAAAAGCCGTATCTGCGGCACACCTTTGTTTTAACCGGGCTGCTAGCACCGGATCTTTTTTCAGCATTTCACCGGCTTCGTCTTCAAACACGTAGTCACTGAAATATTCCTTCTGCTGCAGTATGGCATCAAAGAATCCCCAGGCAAAGAAGGCATCAGGAGCAGTTGGTTCCAGCGTTTCTATTAAATAGCGCTTAGCTTTTTGATCCATCGGAATGATGTAATCGCCTCTCATCATTCTCACCTTCTTCATTTCATTTGCGGCCTGCACATTGCTGTGCTGGTAGTGGCCTTCGTAAGGACGTTTGCCAGTTTCATAGTTGGTGATCGTATATACCTGTACTTCCATCACACTATCACGTTGCAATGGTTGCATTTGAACGTCATTCATCTTCAGCCTTTCAATTACCCTGCCCCATCCTTGTGGTATTACATACGCTCTTGGCGCGGGCACTTCTGATTTGGCTACATAAGTATTGTAGAACGGTACCTGTTTACTGTACGGCTTGCTTCTGTCATAGTACAATCTTGGTTGTCCTGATACTCCACTTGGCTTATACCCTGCCTCGTACCCTTTGAATTCTATGGTCGATGGCTGCGTCGTATCAACCGCCCATTCCAGCGTGAAAGCGTTTTCCTTCTGTATCGCTTCCCTGTCTTGTTTCCTTGTGGCTTTTATCTGCGTTGCGTTTTCAGATGCTGTATTGATCAGGCTCTGCATCAGTGCGTAAGTCGCCTCTACCCTATCCTTGAATGGCTTCAGCATGTGCGTCTCCGGCACAAAACCATACGTCTGAAACAGCGCAGCAAACCCGCTGGCAAACCTTGGCCCCTCGTGAAATGCGATCCAACCTTTATCAGGTGTATGCCCCCAGTGATTTACGTAAGGCACCAGGTCGTACCCACGCTTTTTCATATCGGCGTAAATAGCCGGTTCCAGTTGCTTGTTTAGGTATGTACCCATGCTACCGCCCAGCTTGTTGTGTTGGGTAGCCAGCAAGGTCATCAGGTGCTGGTAGTCGGCGCCATTACTTACGTGGTTATCGATAAACAGGTCCGGATCCAACCTATGGAAGAGCTGCACCAGGCTCTGCGTTTCCTTAGCGTCCAGCTTGATGAAATCCCTGTTCAGGTCGAGGTTTTGTGCATTGCCACGGAAACCGTATTCTTCAGGTCCGTTCTGGTTGGTGCGGCTGGTGCTGTTCCTGTTTAGGGCCCCTCCGATGTTGAATACAGGCACAACGGCCAGCATCACGTTATCAGGCAGCTTAACCTTCCCCGAGGCGATATCGCGCAGCAGCATCATGCTGGCGTCGATGCCGTCCGGTTCGCCGGGATGTATACCGTTATTGATCAATATGACGATATTGCCGCTATTTTTCCACTCATCAATATTAAAATTGCTGCGATTATTGCACAGCACCACATGAAGCGGGTATAGCACATCTGTAGCGCCAGCTTCCTGCATCTTTATTGTTGAGTACTTTTTATCCAAAGCATTATAGAAATCAATGGTTTGTAAGTAGGTAGCTGAGCGTTTCCCTTTACTCTCTTCAAACACCGTTAGTTGCTGAGCTTTGGCATTTACATGAGCGATAGCCAGTAATAAAAGCAGCTTTTTCATCATGGTTTAAAAGTACTACTGAAGAGCTGTTTTAACTAATTCCTGATGAGATGACTGTCTAGCTTTAAGGTTTATTTAATCAACCCGTTAAGCTGTTTAACGATTGTAATATATGGCTGGCACGCGTTTTTTTACCTGAGGTGTATGAAAGATGGAAATGCTATGAAAGAAGAATTGTTGGCACGATTGATTGATGAGACGTTTTCTAAGATTGCATGTCCTTTGGAAGGTAATGGGATGTATGAGGAGATAAGAAAGGCCGTAATGGATGCTTATACGCTTGGCACTAAGACTCAGGAAGATATTATTCTGGAGACTGTTATCCCTACCTCAGCTTGAAGGACTTAGGATTGTTTGTTTCATACGAGGCAGCCGGGACCACTTTATAGAAGGGAGCCCGGCTGTTCATTTTAGAGCAAATGCAACCGGACGCGATACGAACGAAACAAAGGCATTATGTGCACAAGAGGCTCAAGAGGAAGCTGTATATCTACCTGGCTATCTTTTTTGCCATGCTTATCGTTTCGCTATACGATATACTGATGGGTTATATCAATGCCCTACAGGCAGCAGGCGGCTGGGCTTTCGGCATGATTATAGGTTACGCAGCCGGCCGTATGTCTAAAATCATGTGGCACGAAGAGTTGGAGCAGGTCATCGCCAAACGCGACACCACCGGCATCATCATTCTCATCGTATACATGAGTTTCTCACTCAGCCGTAACTGGATACTAGCTCACTGGATAACGGGGAATATGCTGACCGCCCTTGCATTTTGCATAGTAACAGGCTCCCGCTTCGGCAGGATCGTCAGCATACGGAAGAATATTAAAAAAATACTGCGCGAGCAGGGTATTATTTAGCGTTCGCGAAGAACATGGTCTTCTCTTCCTTAGTGTGCTGTTTTACAAACATCTTGTGCTTAGTGGGCTGCACGTGGTTGTTGCGACGCAGACCGTACCTATACTTTTGGCGCAGGCAAGATGACATACCTACAGCAATGCACAATAAAACCGCAACAGTAGTAAAACGTTTCATACTATAAATTATTCTTTGCTTAAAAATAATGCAAAAACTAATTGGTAGGTAGTTCTAGCCCAAGGTTATTAAACCTTGCGAAAAACCGCTATTTATTGGCTGGGGAACCGCTACAAAACCCTTAGGTGGACGGGTGCGCTGGCCGGGACAGCCGGTAGCCTTGCGCGGACCGTAGCAGGAAGAAAGAAGGACGATAGATAGTAAGGCAGAGAAAACAATAACTCGACGCACAGTTCAAATTTAATGCTAATGTACTGCAATTCACCTTTTTAGACAAAACGGCCCGGTCACGCTAATGTCAATCTCTGTGCTGCGAGGTTACTATTCACACCAAAAACAGCAATCATTCGTTAATAACAAAAAGCCTTTATTTTTCGTTGTGTCATATTTATGTTAAAACAGGCTTTTTCACCCAACTAAACGCAAGTAAGCAAGGTCTATATAAGCAGTGTTTCATTTACTTCTATTAAGAATGTAAATAATTAGCCTGGATTCTTCCGGGCTTTTTCGTTAGCTATTGTCGCGTTGCAGATGTTTGCCCGCAGAGCAATTTCCACCCGTCGGGGCGCTTGATGACCGAGCCTGTTTCCATCAAAATCATCGAATTAACTACACCAGATGTATTAGTAGTTACTGATTCCAGTTTGCCGGTATAACAAGCCATATCTTTTGAAAGTGGCACTATGCGCAGACTCAGCCACTTATTATCAATACTGCGAACGGTCGACGCGTTTTGTTTAATGATAGCTGCTATCGAATCATATCCCAGGCTGCGATCATAGCCTGGAGGTACCCAAAAAAAGTCAGCGGTGCTATCAAGGTATTCAAATTCAGCCAGCAATCCGTCTTTCCTTATATCGTTGTAGTAATCGTTCAGGACAGTTTCTACCTCTTTGGTGACTTGTGCTTTTTGTTTCCCTGAAAGTGGGTGCCCCGGCTGTGAGCAGGAAGCCAACAGTATGATGAGGACCGGTATACACAAACGTTTCATGAGTGGTGTGTTTCACTAAAATTAACCTAATCTCTTTAACTTGTCGCCGATGACTTTGATACGTTTTGCAACTATTGACGATGCCGCTACCATCCGCAACCTTGCTGAGGCCGTGTGGTGGCCCACCTACACTCCAATACTCACCGAGCCGCAGATAAATTATATGCTCGATACCATGTACGATCTCGAGAGCATAAAAACACAGATCAGCACAGACGAGCAGACGTATCTCCTACTTATCGAAAATGACAGACCCATGGGGTTTGCCGCCTACTCTCCGCGCAAAGAAAATCCTGCGATCTACAAGCTGCATAAGCTGTATGTTTTGCCGGAAACGCATGGCAGTGGTTTTGGCCGACTGTTATTAGCAGAAGTAGAAAAAGCAGTACTCAACGCAGGCAAAACAACGCTGGAGCTAAACGTGAACCGTTACAACCCTGCTAAGAGCTTTTATGAAAAAATGGGCTTTGTTATAGCCTATGAAGAAGACATAGACATTGGCCGCGGCTACCAGATGAACGATTTTGTAATGCGGAAGGTGCTGGTGTAGGCCACTATTTTCCGATTCTATCTTTAGGTATGATCACCAAGCTTTTACCCGACCAAATGGAAATGTATTTTTCCGATACTGTCGACACCTGCGACTGACCCGTGATCTTTTCATATAACTTCACCGTGCAAATATCAGTAGGCGTGATGTAAGGACTAAATTCGGGAAGATGCGTATGAAGCTGCCCCATAGTGTTTGATTCCTCAGCAGGATATTTGAATTGAATAAGACTTTTGTGCATCGGCTGCATTGATTTCACTTCGTATTTATCGCCAAAACGAATTAGATAGTCGTTACCAAGCAAAAGCATCCCAGGCTCGCTCGTACCAGTCATCACATACACGTCCTTTCTCTTCGCATCTACCAATGGTACAATATTCATTTGCGTGCCACGGTAGTATTTAAAATTTGTGTCGCGCTCTAACACTTCTGCGGCTTTTTTCCTCAACGTGTAATACTCATGCTCCAGTGGTGTAAAGCTTCGCTCTTCAAGACTGGCAAAACCCTGCTCCAGCGAATAACTTGTATCAAATGAGACCGTTCCAATTACAACTGGCGTTTCGGCTTTAGAAAAGAAGATGCATTTCGTTATCAATCCCTCGGGATAGGAAAAATAGCCTCCAATCTTACTTTTGTCATCATATTTGGCCATAAAGATATCAGTTCCGTACCATGAAGCCATTTCTGATCTGTACAACAACATCGCTTCGTCCGCAATACCAGACGCGATTTTTTCAAGGTCAGGCGTTGTGAGCTGCTGGGCGGGAACCTGAGCAAACGATACACCTGCACCTAAAAGGGCAAGAGCAAATAGGATAGTTTTCATAAAAACCGGTTTGCTGTAAGATAGTATACTGATGCGACGAATTATAGCATAATCCCCATGCCACTTCGACCTAAACCACTTCTGGTCGAAGTATTTACTTCGCCCCACCCCCTTGCCAGCATCCGCTGGCTGCAGCGCAATTACACAGAGTAGATAATAGTTACCGGTTGTCCTGCAGCGGTTGCTCGTCAGCCTGCTTTTTTCCTTTACGCGTCTTGGTTGGCTCTGACTGTTGCGGTGCGGGTGTCGGCGATGTAGCAGCAACACGATAGTCCTTAAACTTCACCAGCTTACCGCCTTTGAACGTGCCTTCCATATCCACATTACCTTCTCCATCCCAAACTTTCCAGGTATCAATAGGTACATTGTCTTTAAAATACATCTCGATAGCCTTCTTCTTCGTCTCGCTATTGAGGTAAATAAACTCACCGTCCCATATAGACCGCTGCTGCAGCACTTTTGTAAAATCATAGAACTGGCTGACAAATCGTTCGGCGCCAGCCAGCGCGGTGTTGCTCTCATCATACTCTATTCTGCGGCGGCTTTCCATATGCCACCAGTCTTTGTCCAGCCTGTCGGCTTCAGAATAACCGTCCTTTGTAAATTCCTTGACCACATCGTTAAACACCGTTTCCAGCTGCGCCTGGGTAAAGGCCTTATAGCTCTCGGTGACCATGGCCTGTTTAAAAAGACCGTAAGCCACCCATTTACCATCCGCCATACCATTCACAAAATTCTTTTCGGCCACCAACGTGCCATCCACCCACCAATAGTTGAATTTGCCATTCTTTACACCGCGGTTATAGTTGCCCTGGAAAGCCTTTTGGCCATTCACAAAGTAAAAAGTGCAGATGCCCTCAAATTCCTTAGTAGGGAACATGTTCATGTACAGGTCCAGTTCTTCTACTTTATTCTGTCTCGGATCGTAGAGTTGGGTAGTATCCAGCGGCCAGACCATTTCGCCAGCATCAGCGGTTTTCCAGGCATAGAAATAATCGCCCTCAAACTTCTTGGCACCGTTAGGGTAATATTCTACTTTCTTTTGCGCGATGGATTGACAGCCTGCAGCAAGCAATATGATCAGGAAAAACGTTCTCATAGAAAACCGGAATTAAAGCGGCAAACCAAAGATAGCCAACTCGGATGAACCAAATTTTAATATGTTGCCAATATTTTGTATATTTGCTATGGTAAATGCCGGAGGTTTACGGCAGAGCTCGTCACCAATTCCGGGAATTCTTTAATTCCACAAATTCCGTTTCAGACAACAAAACACAACTCACATGAAAGCAATCGCCTATACAACACAGAAGAAACATTATGATCGCAACCACTTGATTTACAAGTCTGTCAGTTTAAAAAACCTTCAAAAACGACAACAAACTGTAACAAATTTGATTCGAAAGCTGCTTCAGCATTGCTTTCCAGCTTTTACGTTTTACCTGTTGCCAAACCCTTAATTTTGTTGTCCAGATTATGGCAGAAAAGAAAACGGCTGCAAAGAAGAAAGGAATTAAGTCGGTAGAAGGAATATCCCAGCCACAGCTAGAGCACAATTTAGAAACCCCGCTAAATGACCACGGCGGTGGTGACGTAATATTTATCAAAGGAGCCCGCATGCACAATCTCAAGAATGTGGATGCCTCCATTCCCCGAAACAAACTGGTGGTAGTGACCGGAGTATCAGGCTCAGGCAAATCGAGCCTGACCATGGATACCCTGTTTGCCGAAGGCCAGCGCCGCTACGCGGAAAGCCTCAGCGCTTACGCCCGCCAGTTCCTTATGCGCATGGACAAGCCCGATGTAGATTACATCCGCGGTATTTGTCCGGCTATTGCGATTGAACAAAAGGTAACCACCCGCACGCCCCGCAGTACCGTGGGTAGCATGACGGAGATATACGATTACCTGCGCTTGTTGTTTGCACGCGTCGGACATACATTTTCCCCCATCAGCGGGAACGAGGTGAAGAAGGACGATGTGACCGATGTGGTGAACTACGTGGAGACATTGCCTAAGGGTACCAAGGTGCAGATCATAGTACCACTGATAACGCGCTACAACCGCAGTGTAAAAGAAGAGCTGAATATCCTGATGCAAAAAGGCTTCAGCCGTGTGCATGCCAAGAGTGTAGACAAGCCGATACGCATTGAAGACGTGCTGGCAGATACCGACCCTGAAACAACAAAACTGGTCACAAAAGGCAAAGAGATCTACCTGCTGATAGACCGCATAGTGACCAAAGACTTTGACGAAGACGACCTGCACCGCCTGGCCGATAGTATACAGACAGCCTTCTATGAAAGCGAGGGCGACTGCCTGCTGGAGCTGGACGGCAAAAAGATGGTGAACTTCAACAACCGCTTTGAGGCCGATGGGATGAAGTTTGAAGAACCCACGCCCAACCTGTTCTCCTTCAATAACCCATACGGTGCTTGTCCGCAATGCGAAGGCTTTGGACAAGTGCTGGGTATAGACGAAGACCTGGTAATACCTGACCGCAGGCTTAGTGTGTACGAAGGCGCCGTAGCCTGTTGGCGCGGCGAGAAGATGAGCGAATGGCAAGCTGCCTTCATCCGCACCGCATCTAAGTTCGATTTCCCGATACACAAAGCTATAGCCGACCTGACTGATGCTGAAAACGAGTTGCTGTGGAAAGGCAATGCCAAAGTGAATGGCATCCGCGATTTCTTCAAAATGGTAGAGGAAAACCTGTACAAGGTGCAATACCGCGTGATGCAGGCCCGCTACCGTGGCCGTACTGTTTGTCCGACCTGTGAGGGTACCCGCCTGCGCAAAGAAGCAAGCTATGTAAAGGTGAGCGGAGCTACTATTGGCAAGCTGATGTTCATACCTGCCGATGAACTGTACGAATGGTTCAAAGGCATGAAGCTGAACGAACACGATGCCGCTATTGCCAAACGTATACAAATAGAAATAGACCAAAGACTGAAGACACTGCTCGATGTGGGTCTTGGATACCTGACGCTAAGCCGCCTCGCCAACACACTGAGTGGTGGTGAAAGCCAGCGTATACAGCTCACCAAGTTTTTGGGCAGTAACCTGACCGATTCTTTATACATCCTCGATGAACCGAGTATCGGCCTACACTCACGTGATACAGAGCGCTTGATAGGTGTACTGAAAAACCTTCGCGACCTCGGCAACACCGTGGTAGTGGTAGAGCACGATGAGATGATGATGCGCGAGGCTGATCATATCATTGATATGGGTCCGCTGGCCAGTCACCTCGGTGGCGAAGTAGTGGCAGCAGGCAATTATCGTGAGCTGGTAGCCAACCCGCGCAGCCTGACTGGTAAATACCTGGGCGGCGAATTAACCATAGATGTACCGAAGATAAAACGCAGACCAAAAGGTGCGATACGAATAGAAGGCTGCCGCCAAAATAACCTGAAAGACGTCGCTGTAGATTTTCCGCTGAACCTGCTTTGTGTTGTAACCGGCGTAAGCGGTAGCGGTAAAACCACATTGGTGAAACAAACCTTTTACCCAGCCCTGCAAAAACACCTGGGCGAGGGCACCGAAAGACCGGGGCACTTCAGAGAGCTTACGGGCGACCTGGAACGCATCACTCATGTAGAGATGGTAGACCAGAACCCGATAGGCAAATCGAGCCGCAGTAACCCTGTTACTTATATCAAAGCATGGGATGAGATTAGGAAGCTGTTCACTAAGCAACCACTGGCCAAGATGCGCGGCTTTGCAGAAAAGCATTTCTCATTTAACACCGACGGTGGCCGTTGTGATACTTGTAAAGGTGAAGGTGAAGTAATTGTTGAGATGCAGTTCCTGGCTGACGTGCACCTGCTGTGCGAAAGCTGTAAAGGCAAGCGCTTTAAAGACGAGGTGCTGGAGATCACTTACCGCGGCAAGAACGTGTTCCAGGTGTTGGATATGGGTGTGGATGAAGCCATAGAGTTCTTCAAAGACGAAAAGAAACTGGCCAAAGCCCTGCAGCCACTTACCGATGTGGGTCTGGGTTATGTAAAGCTTGGCCAAAGCAGTGATACCCTCAGCGGCGGTGAAGCTCAGCGTGTAAAACTTGCTTCGTTTCTGGGCAAGGGTGCGGGCAAAGACAAAGTGTTGTTCATATTTGATGAGCCTACAACCGGCCTGCACTTCCACGACATCAAAAAACTACTGGCTTCATTCGATGCGCTGATAGAGAACGGACATTCCATCATAGTGATAGAACACAATACCGATGTGATCAAAAGCGCCGATTGGGTGATCGATCTCGGGCCCGAGGGCGGCATCAATGGTGGCCACCTGTTGTACGAAGGCGAACCCGAAGGATTGAAGAAGATAAAAGAAAGTTATACAGGCAGATATATGTAGCAGAGTATTGGTACAATTATTAAGTAAACCCTATCGTATGAACATGCTGAAATATTTCTCAGCCATCCTTATTGCCGGGATGCTGGCATCCTGCAACAACAATCGAACAGACGAGGAAACCCGCGAGGTAGATACGCTGCTTGAAACCGACGAAAGTGCGGCCGACCTGACGACGAAGGATATAGACAGCATGTGTTACCTGCTGGTAGAAGGTGCTACCATACAGGATACCAAAGTGCTGAAACTCGTGATAGACGGAGATGACGTAACGGGCGCGCTCATGTATCTTCCACATGAAAAAGATGCGCGCTTCGGCAATATACGCGGCAGCCGGGATGGCGACATTATCTTCGGCACCTGGTTTTATGACCAGGAGGGTGAGAAAGACTCGATAGACATTTCGTTTAAAAAGGATGGCAACGATATGCTCCAGCAAGTTCCATCCTTCAATGAAAAAACAGGTCGCGAATACCTGAACACTTCCAGTCCGTACAGCATACGCTATTCACCGACCGATTGCCGTAACTTACCACAACACAAGATCGACTACTCCCGATGAAACTGTATCTCTCTTCATACCGAATGGGTGACAAGGTCGATAAGCTAAAAGAACTTATCGGCGATGAAAACAAGGCTGCGTTCATTCCCAATGCCTGCGATGGCATGGATCCGGAAGAAGTAAAACATCTTATCGACCGCGATCTCGAAGACCTGCGGCAGGCGGGCCTCGAACCAACAGTACTTGATCTCAAAGACTATTTCGGCAAGTGCGATGCGCTCAAACACGAGTTACATAAATATTTCGTCATCTGGGTTAGAGGCGGCAATACCTTCGTACTGCGACAAGCCATGAAGCTGAGTGGCATGGACACTATACTTGAATCGATGTGGGTAGCTAGGGTGAACAAAGTGTATGGTGGTTACAGTGCAGGTGTTTGCGTTCTTTCGCACTCGCTTAAGGGCATACGTCTTGCCGATGATCCCAACGTAAAACCTTACGGAGAAGAACATGAAACTATCTGGGAGGGATTAGAGATCCTCCCCTACTACATCGTTCCGCATTACAGGTCAGACCATTTTGAATCACCACTGGCCGAGAAAGTAGTACAGTACTACATCGACCACAAGATGCTGTTCAAAGCCCTGCACGATGGCGAGGTGGTTATTATCAAATAACTAAGCAAAACGCGGGTGGTATTTCTCCAGCGTTTGCCGCAGGTAGCTGCGATCAAGGTGCGTATATATCTCGGTAGTGGTAATACTCTTGTGCCCCAGCATCTCTTGCACAGCACGTAAGTCGGCACCAGCTTCTACCAGGTGCGTAGCAAATGAATGGCGTAGCGTGTGCGGGTGAATGTTTTTCTTGATGCCACACTTAGCAGTCAGGTCTTTCAATATCATGAACACCATGACCCGCGAAAGCTTGCTGCCCCTGCGGTTAAGAAAGAGTATATCTTCCTGCCCCTGCTTTATCGGCATATGAGGGCGTACGTGGTCTTTATAAAGCTTCACCTGCGTCGCAGCACTATCGCCAATAGGTACCAGGCGTTCTTTATTACCCTTACCTACTACGCGCACGAAACCAATGTCGAGGTAAAGGCTGGAAATAGTGAGGCCGACCAGTTCACTCACACGCAATCCGCAGCTATACATAGTTTCCAACATAGCGCGGTTGCGCTGGCCGTCTGGTGTACTATGGTCAATAACAGTAAACAGCTGTTCTATTTCATCGATGCTAAGAAAAGAAGGCAGGGCTCGTTTCAGCTTAGGTGCCTCCAGCAGCATAGTAGGATCCTGTTTCACCACTTCCTCAAGCGAAAGGTAGCGATAGAATGCTTTGATACCGCTAATGACCCTTGCCTGCGTGCCCGCCGAGAGTTCGAGCTTATTGATATGCTCCGTCAGCGCCTGAAGGTGCTTCAGCTCTATGGCGTCTACACCAAGTCCGCTGTAGTTATCCGCAACGAAACCGCCCAGCAGAGCTACGTCATGCAGGTACGCCTCCACTGTATTATCAGACAGTGAACGTTCTAACTGTAAATAAGCTTTAAATCCCTTTAGGTATGCGTCCCACACGGACGCTAAATTACAAGTCTTTACGCAAGGTGTCCAGCATTTCGCCTAACAAGCGAGCGTCATCTTTTTTCAGGTTTTTAGCCACCCCGTCAAACAGGCTATTGAGATTAGGTTCAACAGCATCCAGCATGTCCAGGCCTTTTTTGGTGATCATAATATCCACCTTGCGCCTGTTATCGCGGCACTCTTTGCGCACTACCAGTCCTTTTTCCAGCAACTTGTCTATCAGCCTCGATACGTTCGACATTTTCTGGATCATCCGTTCCTGGATCTCGAACAAAGGCATAGCCTCACCTTGCTGGCCGCGCAGGATGCGTAGCACATTATATTGAGGTTCAGTCAGGTCAAAAGGCTTCAGCACCTGGTTAATGCGGCTAAGGAGCCAGGTACCGGTGTACATGATGTTTAGAAAAGCTCGGGAATAGGGGTCTTTAATGGGCTTTGTTTTGATGATATCTTCAAGGATCGACATGCAGGTATGTTATATATTTCTTTGTTCCAATACAAAAATAAGCAACGGCTCAGTATTTTGCATAAAATTTAAAAATGTTGGAGATAGCAATTGTTAACGGACCAAATCTAAACCTGGTTGGAACAAGGGAACAGGACATTTACGGGAATGTACCGCTCGATGCTTTTCTCGACAGTCTAAAGCAAAAATACAAAGATATCGCAATACGTACCTATCAATCAAACGTTGAGGGTGAACTGATAGACTATCTACATAGCTGCCGCGGACAAGTAGAGGGTGTTATCTTAAATGGTGGCGGTTACACCCATACCAGTATAGCCCTGGCAGATGCTATTGCCGCTATCAACATACCGGTTGTAGAAGTTCACATTTCCAATATCTACGCCCGCGAAGAATACCGCCAGCGCTCTATTACAGCCTCTAAGTGCGTTGGCTGCATAACAGGTCTTGGGCTAAAGGGCTATGCTCTGGCTATTGAATACTTCATCGACAAACTAGCCTCTAAAACCTCTTAAGAACGAGGTAACATCCATGCGCTTTTTGCCTTCCTGCTGCAGTTCATCCAAATACAACCAGCCGTCTTTAGCTGCAAAGCGCAGGTAAGTTTTAGCGTCTGTGTCCAGCGTCCCAGGCTCTTTTCCGTGTGTGGCTGCTTCCGCGTGTGAGATGTATATCTTTAGGAACTTGCCGTTGTGCATAGTATACGCCACCGGGTACGGAGAAAGCCCCCTTACCAGGTTATGGATATCAAGAACAGGCTTGTCCCAGTCGATCAGGGTAGTTTCCTTAAATATCTTAGGCGCATGCTTCAATGCTGATGAAGCGACACTTTGCTGCGGGATCTCGTTGATGGTCCCTTCAGCAAGACCTTTTACAGTTTCCACCAACAGTTCGCCTCCCATTTTCATCAGCCTTTCGTATAAGGTACCGATGTTGTCCGCGGGTTCTATCGGAGTACTCTTTTGCAGCAGTATATCGCCCGTGTCGATCTCGTGTTTCAGTTTGAAGGTTGTTACACCAGTTTCTGTTTCACCATTAATGATCGCCCAGTTGATAGGCGCCGCACCACGGTATTGCGGAAGTAGCGACGCATGGACGTTGATGGTACCCATTGGCGGCATATTCCACACCCCCTCAGGCATCATCCTGAATGCTACCACTACTTGTAGGTCAGCCTTCAAGCTCTGCAGTTGCGCAATAAACTCTGGGTCTTTTAGCTTGACCGGCTGTAAAACCGACAACCCTTTTTCAAGGGCATATTGTTTTACTGCTGAGGCATTCAGCTGCATACCGCGGCCTGCGGGCTTGTCGGGCGCTGTAACAACGGCTACAACGTTTGCTCTGGCCTGAACCAGGGCGTCGAGCGAGGCAACGGCAAAGTCTGGCGTGCCGTAGAATACAATGCGGAGATCGGATAAAGAAGGCATAAAATCGCTGCAAAACTAACCTGATTTAACATTTTGCCGACATTTATAGCTTAAACTTTCCTAACTTAAGATTGTCTATTATATATAAACGAAAGGGAGCTGGATGTCCGGAACGGCCATAGAAATTGACGACAGTATTATCCTGGCGTCATTCAAAGACGAGAAAACCCGTGAAGTAGCCTTCACACAATTGGTACGAAAATACCAGCAGCGGCTGTATTGGCATGTCCGCCGTATGGTAGTGGAACACGAGGATGCGAACGACGTATTGCAAAATGTGTTCATAAAAGTGTGGAAGAACCTGGAGAACTTTAAGCAGGAATCGAACCTGTACACCTGGCTATACCGCATTGCCACCAACGAGACGCTAACCTGGCTGGAGCAGCAAAAACGTCGCGGTTCCATATCGCTCGACGATTCAGAATCATCGGTAGCTGGTAAACTGGAAGCGCAAAAGGGATTTGATGCTAACAAGCTGGAGTGGAAACTGCAGCAAGCCATACAATCGCTGCCCGAAAAGCAGCGACTAGTCTTCAACCTAAGGTATTATGATGAAATGCCTTATGAAGAAATGGCTGGCGTATTAGATACATCGGTGGGCTCGCTCAAAGCGTCATACCACCATGCTGTTAAAAAAGTGGAAGCGTACATACTGAACAGTTAAACGAAGAACGAAAGAAACGGTCTAAAAGAAAATGAAAGAGCATAACGACATACTGGACGAACTGAGGAGCTTGGGCAGCCCATTGGCTGACATGTCGCGCGCCATGCCTTACGCAGTGCCGGAAGGCTATTTCAGCAATTTTGAGAAACAACTGATCGCTGAAATATCGCTGGAAGGCAGCAACGACCTTTTAAACCTGTCGAAAGAAACACCGCTGCCAGTACCGGAAGGCTATTTTGAGGAGCTGCCGGCTATGATACTTGCCCTCGTGCAGGAGCAACCAAAACTGGAACTACCGAAAAGCAATCCTTTTGAAGTACCTGCCGGTTATTTCGACAAACTGCCTGAACAAATGCTACAGGCAGCAAAAGCTGAAGGGAAGAAGAAAGGGCGGGTGATACCATTTACCACGCACATACAGAAAGGCGTAAAATGGGCAGCGGCCGCCATGTTGGTTGCAGCTTTGGGTATAGGCTCTTACAGGATGTTGACGCCTGCACAATTAACCCCTAGCGAAGAACTGGCGAAACTACCAGCCGATGTGATCAGTGATTATGTGAGTCAGAATATCGACGAGTTTGATATGGAGGTGCTGGAAAGCACAATTAATAATAGCGAGTTACAATCGCTGACCGATGAGGAGATAGATAAATACCTTGAAGAAACAGATTGGAACACAACCAACTAATGCGTTTATTTTTGCGGAGGAGAAGAAAATGAAAAAGATAGGATATTTAATTGCTTGTATACTGTTCACTTGCCTCGCGGCAGTAGCACAACCACGCGGCGAACAAGGAGAGCGTATACGTGCGATAAAAGCAGATTTTATTAAGGAGCGTATACAACTGACACCGGCTCAGTCTTCAAGATTCTGGCCTGTATACAACCGCTATGAGGACGAGCAGCGCGATGTGCGCCGCAAATTTCGCAGTAAATACCCTCAACAACAGGGCGGCTCCAGGAACGAGTTCCAGTCGCGCCAGTTTGTGGATGATAATATTGAATTCAGGGAAGAACGCCTAAATGTGGAACGTAAGTATCGGGACGAATTTCTCCGGGTGATCTCTGCGCAGCAACTGGCTAAGATGTACGAAGCCGAACGCGACTTCAAGCGCATGCTGCTGGAAAACCTTAGGGATCGCGGAGGCAGCAATGGTAATGGCAATGGCAGAGGACGCAGAGGCGGACCGCCGCCAGGCCGCTAAAGCTTTGCTACCGGCGTTTTCACATCGTGGTAAAAAAGAAAATCCCAATCTTCGTTATGGCCTTGCTCAGCATATTGCTCACGCAGGGCCATTGCTTTTTTGCCATCAAAATCATACTTGGCCACGTACTTCATCTTCATCTGCTTCAGCTGTGGTGCCTCATCTCCACCAAAAAATATCTTGTGGCCGTTGTCATCTACCAGGTACACGATATGCTCAGGACAATGTCCGCCTGAATGCGTGTATTTGATGTAGCCATCTATCATTCCTTCTTCGCCATCTGTCCATTTCACCTGGCTACTGGAAAGCAGCGGCTCGATCTCTGATGGATGATATGAGGGCAAGCCTTTCTTCAATGCAAAATCTGCTTCGTTACGATAAATGTAATAGTCAGCATTGGCAAATGTGGTTTTTACCAGCCCGTTATCATCTTTGTATACTACTCCACCGGCGTGGTCTTTATGCAAATGCGACAGCAACACTTTAGTTATTTGCTCAGGCTCGTAACCACAGGCGCGGATATTGGCATGTATCTGCAACACGCCGTCGCTGTTCTTGAAGCCAAGACCTGTATCAAATACGATCAGGTCTTTTGAGGTAACAATAAGAAAAGGAAGTATCTCTACCAGCAACGAGCCAGTAGGCCGGTCGGTAAGAATATCTTTTTCCAGGTCGAAAGGAACAAACTGCTTGTCGTGGCCAATCGTAAAAACGCCTTCGGATAACGGGAATATCTTTGCCATGGGCTGCAAAGTTAACGTATCATAACCGATCGGTCGGAGTCGAGACGTAAAAGTATACACACCAGGATACTGAATGACAACAGCGACGAACCACCATAACTCAGGAATGGCAATGTGATACCAATAACCGGAGCCAGGCCGATGGTCATAGAAATATTGATAGCAAAGTGAAAGAACAGGATAGATGCCACACAATAACCATATATCCGGCTGAAGGCAGAACGCTGCCGTTCGGCCAGGTAAAGAATACGCAGCATTAATGATACGTATATCATGATCAATATAGCGCTACCCACAAAGCCGAACTGCTCACCGACAGCACAGAAGATAAAGTCGGTATTCTGCTCCGGAACGAATTCATTTTTTGTAGATGTACCATTCAGAAATCCCTTACCCCAGAAACCGCCTGAACCGATAGCGATCTTCGATTGAATAACATTGTACTCTGAAGTATTTACTTTCTTGCCGGTCGGTTCCTCACCTTCAGCCACCTTCATGTATTCTGTCGGTACTTCCTGCCCAAGGGTGGAGTAAATACGTTCTATCTGGTGTTTCTGCAGCACATTCTTAAAAATGAACGGCACTGCAAACTGCGAGAATACCACACAAATACCGAACGCAGCAATAAAGATGATGCGGGCAATGCCGTACTTCTTCAGGTCGCGACGCATCAGCCATCCGGCTATTATAGCCATGACGGTGAGCACTATGAATAGCGTAGTGCGATCGACAAGCAGCGTGGCCAGCGTAAGGATAATGATCGAAAATGCAAGGATCAGTATTGCATTGGGTAATCCTTCGCGGTACATCACCAGGAAGAAACAGAAGTACACAAGCGCAAGACCAGTCTCCTGTTGCAATATGATCAACACGGCGGGCACCAGCGCAATTGCGGCACCGATCAGCCTATGCTTGAGTGTTTTAAAATTGGTTTCGGGCGACGATAGAAACTTAGCCAGTGCCAGCGAAGTAAATATCTTACAGACCTCACCGGGCTGAAAACGTACACTACCGACACCTAGCCACGAATGCGAGCCCTTTACATCTACACCTGCGAATATGGTAAGCACCAACAGGAAAAGCCCCATGGTGTACGACAGATAAGCAAAAGATGAGAAGAACTTTGTATCCGTCCACACAATGAGTAGGCCGACAAACAACGAGATACCCAGCCACGTGAACTGACGCATGTGGCTTTTGTTCATCATGAATATGCTCGGGTCTGTGCTCCTGTATTCAACCGAAAATACGGTGAGCAGCCCGATCGTTACCAGGGCAAGATATAACAGTACTGTTATGCCATCGAGCCTGCTAAAAACGGATTTACCTTGATTTTCGGTCATTTGCCTCTAAATATGTTTTTCTTAACCACCTGTTTATGTAGATCGAATCCCTTCTGTGAATGATGCTGTCTTCGTAACGCTGCTTCGCAATCCTGATCATCTCACGCTCCCTATCCTTCCGTTTATTGGCTGAATCGATGTCGTCGATATAAGGATTGATCAGGTTTGCACCCAACATCCGGTCTTCCAGGGGACGCCTACTGCTATCGATATGACCAAACAGGTATTTTTCCATCATCAGACTCGCGATCGGACCTGCCCACGTAGCACCAAATCCGGCGTTTTCTACAATTACGGCGATGGCGATCTTCGGGTTGGTGCGCGGGGCGAAGGCCACGAACACAGAGTGGTCTTTCATCTTCATTGCCTGGCCATTCACTACAGCCTTGTTTTCAACCGTACCTGTTTTTGCACATATCTCCAGTCCCGGTAACTGTGCTACCCTACCTGTACCATGCTCTACCACATCCTGCATACCCAAGGCCACTATCGAGAAGGTTGTATCAGGTATATGAGTCACTTTGTGTTTTACCTGGTACTTTTTCAGAATGGTATCATTCGGGTTGCCACCTATAGCTCGCACAAAGTGCGGTGTATAGTAGTAACCTTTATTTGCGATAAAGGCCATAGCATTCGCCATCTGAAGTGGAGTAACCGCGATCTCACCCTGTCCCATACCTACGAAAAGATTGGTGCAGGAGTTCCACACGCCGCGATACATCTTATTATATAAGTTACTATCTGGTACAAGGCCGGTGCCTTCGTATGGTATATCAACGCCCGTCTTATGGCCGAAACCAAATTCACGACAATACTGGCTCCATACCTGTGTACCCACCTTTACGTTGCCAAACTTCTTAGAATCGGCAATAAGGCGGAAACAGTGTACAAAGTAGGCGTTGCACGAGTGGGCAATAGCCAGCCTTAAGTTAGCTGCGTGGCCGCCACCGGAGTGGGTACAGGCTATACCACGACCGCACTGGAAATAACCACCACCGCATGGATAACCAAATGAAGGCGTGATGGCGCCAACGTCCAGCGCTATCAGCGCGGTCATTGGTTTCATAGTAGAACCAGGTTGGTAAGACGCCTGTGTGGCGCGGTTGTACAACGGGTGTGTGGCGTCTGAATATAGTTTCGAATAGTTCTTTGACCGTTCCCTACCCTTCAGCAGGTTAGGATCATAGGTAGGCGCGCTCACCATGGCCAGGATACCACCTGTCTTGGGATCTATCGCCACGGCGCTGCCTATCTTATTCACGAACAGCTTTTCGGCATATGCCTGCAGCTCTGCGTCGAGATACAATTCAAGGCTACGACCTGCTATAGCAGGAGTATCTAAAGTACCGCGCTTATATGGTTCTGTAGGACGGTTGAAGTTATCCCGCTCCAAGAAGTATACGCCACGCTGGCCGCGCAACACTTCTTCATAGCTGTTCTCCAGGCCGGCAATACCTGCATAGTCCCCCTGCTGGTAAGTTGAATATCGTGGCTTCTTCAGCATAGCTGGCGATACTTCACCAATGTACCCAAGCATAATTGCCGAGCTGGTATTGGGGTATGTGCGTATATGCCGCTCCGACAGTTCGAAGCCGGGGAACATATAAAGATTTTCGTGAAACCTCGCAGTCTGTGCAGGTGAAAGCTCTTCGATAATAGCGCCTTTACGCATCGGGCCATTCTTGATGCGTATACGGGTCAGCAGTTTTTCGAAGGTCGGTTTGTCGATGCCGAGTACATCGCACAGAGAGGTTGTATCCAGATTTTTGGAAACATTATTGGGTGTCACTAGCAGGTCGTATACCACCTGGTTGTACAACATCACTTTTCCTTTCCGGTCATAGATCACACCTCTCGGCGGATATACCACTTTACGATAAATAGCAATATCATTGGCCATGATCTTATACTGATCCTCGAAAACCTGGAGGATGAATAACCTTACCAATATCACTAATGCAATACCGATAAACAGGAACCTGATGACTAACTGGCGCGGGTTGGCCGCTATGGACATGATAATAAAAGCGTTAATAAAACTTCTATCGCAAACCTACTTGAAAAAGCTGATACTACTGTCATTCAAAAACATAATGCTCTGCTAATTTTATCCCCTTCTGTTAGTTGCGAAAAAAAATATTTCGAAAAAAAGTTTTGCCTTTTTACAAAACACGAATTACCTTTGCATCCCGCTAACGCAGTTAGTCCGATGGTGTAACGGTAGCACAACAGATTTTGGTTCTGTTTGTCTTGGTTCGAATCCAGGTCGGACTACTCGAGAAAAGACCTTGCAATACAAGGTCTTTTTCTTTTTGGCTTCTTCGCCATTAAATTATGCTCAAAGCATAAACGTTCCCGAGTTTTTTCCCGTCTATACTACAAACTGTTTTTTTCAGTAATTTGAAAGAGATTAACCCCCGTTTGTATTTAATTATTTGCCACACCGCCATTATGAACAAAAACACACGCTTATCTGTCTCTTTCCGGAGATTACTGCTGGCTCTTTGTATCATCACAGGTTTTCGGTCACACGCGCAGCCGCCGGTTTGCTTCGGTCCGCCCGGTACGGGGTTGATCTACTACCTGCAGGGCGGCATCATGCAGTACAATCCTGCTTTGCCTGTTTCGGGCACTAACCCAACCGCCAATACCATTCCTATGCCTGCAGTAGGTGGCGGCGGACTGGCGGTGAGTAATAACCTGAACGGCCCGGGCCCTTCGCCCACTTTTTATCTTGTAGGCGGCAGCACCGGTACCTATGTGTATTGGGATGGCACTACCTGGGTTAATACAGGTCACATCGCTTCGGCTGTAAATCCCTGCGGTGCTGGTTCGTATATATATTCATTAAATGGCGGCTCGGGACAGGTTTACAGGTACGATGGTACCGGTAACGATGTACTGATCACCACAATAGCGAGCTTTGCATCGGGCGGCCCTTACGATCTTGCAGGCGATAACTGCGGGAACTTTTATGTACTTAGGTTAAACAACACGCCATCCCCCCCTTACCTGAATAAATACGATCCTTCGGGAACCCTGCTGGCTTCTTATACAGTTACAGGGGCCACGCCAACGCTTTCGGGTGGTGGTATGGGCATCATTGGCAACACTGTTTATTGCCACAACTCAAGTGGTTTCTGGATAGGTACAATCGCAGGCACCAATGTAAACTTCACGCTGATGCCAGGCGCGCCTAGTATTAGCCCCAGCGATTTCGGCACCTGCGCCCTGGGCTCGCTGGCTGTATCGCCCAAAGCAAGCATTGACACAGGCTATTATTGTGGTACCGGCGCCGGCATACCTGTAAGCCTTGTAGGCGGTACTCCGGTAACTATCAGCTGGTCTGTAATGAGTGGTGCCGCTACCATTTACGGCTCAGGCGCCAGCGTTACCGTAACGGCAACTTCTGATGCTAAGATATTGATGGATGCAACAGTAACCGATCCATGTGGTGGCTCAGGCACTGTAGTAGGAAAGGATACTGTTACCATTATTGTACCGACTGCCACATTGGTTGCAGGCAACAACCCTACCATTTATGGCTGTGGCGACTACATCGATACTCTTAACGCCAGCATAACAAACATCAAACCATGGATGCCGTACATAATAGCATGGGAGCCGACGTCCAATATCATTTCGGGAGGAGCCACGCTCACACCTGTCATCAATCCTCAGACCAATATGTGGTTCAAGGTTACAGCTACAACTAAAGCAACACAGGGCGGGTGTACCTGGAGCGACTCTGCATTCGTAACACTTGTGGATGCCAAAGTAGACGCAAATTTTGGCTTCCAATACCATTTTGGATGCAACGTCGACACGGTGATGCTGACGGACAGCTCAAAATCAGCACTCGGTGCACTTACTTACTATTGGACGTTCGGCGACGATGACCATGGGACGGCGCTTACTAAAAACCCGATATACCTTTATAAAAAACAAAACTTTTACGAGATCCGTTTGCATATAGCCAATGATCATTGCAAAGACACCGCAATAAAAACTGTAGATCTTAACCACCCGCTTGTAGCAAGATTTGACTTCCCGGACGCTAAGATCTGCGAAGGTGATACTATTGAATTTAATTCTGCCAGTTCCATCATAAGCCTGCCAAGAACACCGGCAAAATATCAATGGTACTTTGGTGATGGTAAAACCGACACCATTGTAAACCCGAGACATGCATACCCGGACACCAAGGTGTACGTCCCTACCCTTATCGTGTTCGACTCATTGGGTTGTACAGATACCATCTCGCACACCATAGACAACATCATACCCAATCCATACGTAGACCTCGGTCCCGAAGACACGCTGATATGTAAACAGCTGCCCCTGCATCTGCCCGCAGGCATTAGTGCCCGCGGCGATAAGTGGGTGTGGAGTGATGGTTCAGAGCAAGCCAGCAAGATCGTCAACAAGCCGGGTATTTATATTGTGAAACTCTACAACGAATGCGGCTTTGGATCAGACACTATTGATATCAAGGTGCAAGATTGCTCAGTTTTCTTCCCGAATGCATTCTCGCCCAATGGCGATGGCAAGAACGACCTGGCTAAGATCATCGGTGACCTGCCAAACGTTACCGCATGCGAGATGGCTATCTTCAACCGCTGGGGCGAAAGAGTGTACTACACGCTTAGCAAAGACGAAGGCTGGGACGGCATGTACAAAGGCGAACCACAACCGATCGGCACTTATTACTATCGAGTAAAGTATACCAGCAGTGGCGAAAAATATGAAATAAAAGGAGACGTCATCCTGGTTAGATAGACGAACTTAAAATTTATGCGAAAGCCTTCCTCAGGGAAGGCTTTCGCATTTAGTAACGGGCATTTTATATCTTTCGCACCAAATCATTGCTAGCATGGCACACCCGTTGCCGGTTTTTATCCTTCAGCTCATCATCATCATCATTGCCTCGAGGCTGTGCGCCTTCCTCTTCAAAAAAATAGGACAGCCTCCGGTGATGGGAGAAATAATTGCGGGCATAGCGTTGGGACCATCATTGTTCGGCGCACTAGCACCGGATATCAGCGCCTTCATTTTTCCGCCGGCCTCGCTGGGCAATCTGCAATTACTGAGCCAGATCGGCCTCATACTTTTCATGTTCGTGATAGGTATGGAGCTTGACCTGAACATCATCAAAAGAAAAGCACGTTCCGCCGTGTTCATCAGCAATGCGAGTATCATCCTGCCATTTGCTTTGGGCGCCGGCTTATCGTTTTTTTTACACACCAGCTATGCTCCTGCAGGAATATCTAAACTGGCGTTTGCCTTGTTCATGGGTATTGCGATGAGTATCACCGCGTTTCCTGTGCTGGCACGCGTACTGAAAGAAAAGAACCTTTCACAAACTAAACTGGGAGCGGTTGCATTGACAGCTGCTGCCATCAATGATGTGACGGGCTGGTGCATACTGGCCTTCGTAATAGCACTGGCAAAAGCCGATGGAATGGCCACATCATTTTACACACTCGGTGCAACCATTGCATACATGGCAGTGATGCTCCTCGCAGTTCGTCCTTTCCTGAAGAAACTATCTGCACAAAAATCAAACGATACGCTGATCAAGCAATCTAGTCTTGCTATTATCTTTCTCATCCTCCTGGGTAGTGCTTATGCCTGTGAGGTGATCGGCATTCACGCGTTGTTCGGTGCATTTATGGCTGGTGTGGTAATGCCGATCGAGTGGAATTTTCGTAAGCTCATTATCGACAAAGTAGAAGATGTTGCTTCTATCATGTTCCTGCCAATATTTTTTGTGCTTACCGGTTTGCGCACGCAGATCAACTTGCTGAACGATCCGGCACTGTGGTCGATTTGCCTGGTGATAATTGCACTGGCCATTATCGGCAAATTTGGTGGTAGCTATATCGCTGCGCGCATAGCGGGTGAATCAAAACACGACAGCCTTGCAATTGGCGCGTTGATGAACACACGCGGCTTGATGGAACTGATCATTCTCAACATCGGTTATGACCTGGGTATTCTTTCTCCGGAGATATTTACCATGATGGTGATCATGGCATTGGTGACTACATTTATGACCAGCCCGGTACTCGATCTGCTGAAGACGAGGCACGATCAGTAAGCTTACATTTCAGCCGCCGATCCTCCACTAATACTTATGGGGACACCCAAAAGGCTTAGCCCTATACGTATACCCGTCATTTGCCTGTTCATTTGATCCCAGGAATGCACCACGTCTACACGCAGGAAACGGTAGGCTTTAAAACCAAGGTTATCGATGCCCGCAAATGCCTCCGTATAGTAGCTATTGGTGCCTGCATAAAATGTATTGGTGCCCAGAACGAGGTACCATTTAGCCTGGCGCAATAATGGAATCTTGTTGGTAAGCAGCCCTTTCAGGTAATATTCCAGGTGCAACTCTCCATATAATTTTGCCGTATTGCTGTATTGGTAATAGGGCGCCAACTGGAAGCTTTTCAAATAGGGCGCTGCCACAAACACTTCATTATCGGCAAGGTGCATCAGGTCTGGCAGGCTCACATATTTGTCATTCAGAAAACCACCAACAGATGCAGTGTATGACATGCTGCCCAGCAACTTCAGGTTCATGTCGTCTTCAACCGAGAACCGCCATTTGTCGAAATCCGTTTTACTGTCAAACACCCCGGCGATCCCTTTCTGGTACCATATGCTGAACAAGGGCCAGTTGCTACCATGCGGTTGCTTATAGGTAGGATACAAAGTATAGGTAGTGCCAGGCCTGTACGCCAGCCATACCGTAGCTAGTGCGGCATTATGTTCTTCCCATTTTACCCAGGCCAGTTCGTCCGGAACGTTTGAGGTCAGCTTTTCGTCCGACCAGGAAAATGAAGTCGTATTTTCTAATGGCAGTCTGTGTTGGTAGTCCATCTTGGCATACCACCTGAAACCATTACCATAGTGGCGCTCTACAAATACAGCTCCGTTCCAGCGCTCATATATTTTCATATGATTGCGCGCACGCAGCAAAGTAGATACTGTATTATACAAAGGCTTTAAAGTACTCTGTGGGTTGTATTGGTAAACGTATTTGCCTCCTTCCGCACCTATCTGCCAGTATCGTCCTTTCCAATCTCGTTGGTTAGTAGTATACACCGTCCTGCCAAGCGCGTTGAAATGTTCGTTGCTGAAGCCGTAACGAGTATAGAGGTTGGTCTGTAATGACTTACCTGTATCAATATTATACTTCCACGAAAACTTCGGTGACACGTTAACACCCTCCACGGTATTATAGTTCACAAGATCGAACGACAATAAAGAGTTTGTAGCGAACTCATGCTTATTTTTCCTTGAGTTGTATTCATAGCCCCCACGCAGAATATCTCCTAAATGAAACCTGTTACCCTTTCTTCTTATTGAATCATTGCGCACGGGATCATTCTGCAAAACCAATATGCTGTCCTTTACAGTATAGTCATGCACCTCATCGCTCTCCAGTGGTATAGGCCGCTTATCTGCCCAGTACGAAGTATCTTTTTTATTGGCATCTTTTTCATAGATGCTAATGATCTTATCGTTGAACACCGTATCTGGCACTGGCTCATTCACCTTTTGCTTGTCATACACCGTAGCCATATACCCTGTTATATCCAACCCGAAAAATTTCAGCGTCAGGTACATCACCTGGTTTTTGATCACCCAGGTATCTTTTTTCATTGGCAGAAACACCTGCTGAAATCTCAGCGTATCAAAAAACTCAAGGTTCGACTTCGTCGTTGCCATCAGGTCAAGGCTGTGTATGGCCCAGTCATCTTCAACAATGTACAACGTGCCTTTTAGCAGTGGTTCGTAATCACGTTTAGGTGTTACTTCAATCTTATTGATGGTGTGGTTTCCTTCGCGAAACTCGCCCTGGTATTTATAAGTATAGTAGTGCAGTGCATTATCGCTAATGGGGGAAACAAAACCTCTTGGGGCTATACCCTGCCACTGGCATGCATTGTTTTCATAAAATGTGATCACCGGCGGTAACTGCGACATACCAAAACCATTTGGATCTCCGCTTTGGCGCACAGAACGGATGATGGTCCGTTCCTTTCCATTGGCCGCATAATAATCTGCTTCCTGCTCTGCCAACATCCAGATGCCCTTACCGCTGGAATCAAAGCCCATCTCTGATTTCGCCTCCTTCCCCTCTTTCTTACTCATCAGGCCAGGTATTGATGTAGGCATAGCGCGATTGCGCAACACTGTTTTCAGATAGGCCGATGTCTGAAACGACTTTACCTGCTCCAGATGGAACTCGCGCTTTTTGATGGCTTTGCGTATGATGGCATAGGCGGGATCTTCCGCATTGGCCTTGATCACTACGGTCTTCATTTCCAGCGCCAGGTCCTGCAACTGAAAATCATGGCTGATCGTTTCATCTCCTTTGATGGTAACTGTAAAGGATGCCTGCTTGAAACCCATGTATTGGCAAAGCACTTTGTGCGTACCGGGCGCCAATTGCAACTGGTATTGGGCTTCAGCATTGGTAGTAGTCCCCATGGTTGTGCCTTGCACAAATACGGTAGCAAATAGCAGCGGTTCTCCTTTATCGTCGGAAACCTTGCCTTTTAATACACCGGCAAATACAGGCAACGATGATATAGTAGCCAGCAACAGGAATAAGCTGTAGAGGTGTTGTCTTTTCATTGTAGTGGGCGAGGGTTAATGAGTCACTCTATCCCGTATATCGGCCGGCCGGGCAAAAAGTTACAGTTTGTTAAAAAAGACCGTGTATCTGCGCATCTATCCGGCGGACTACCTCAGCAAAATCTTCTTCCTTGTCGGCGAAGTTCACTTTGTCTACATCAATGATCAGCAGTGGTCCGTCGCTATATTGGTCGATCCATTTATTGTAGAACTCGTTCAGGCGCTTCAGGTAGTCGAGGCGGATATTTTCTTCATAGTCGCGGCCTCGTTTCTGTATCTGGTCTACCAGCGCAGGTATAGATGCACGCAGGTAGATCAGCAGATCGGGCGGTGCTACCATCTTGCGCAGCGTATCGAACAGAGATGAATAGTTCTCGAAGTCACGTTTGGTCATCAGGCCCATCTCGTACAGGTTGGGCGCAAAGATGTACGCATCTTCATAAATGGTACGATCCTGTATCACGCTGTCCTTGCCATTGCGTAGTTCCTGCTGGTTCTTCAAACGACTGTTCAAAAAGTATATCTGCAAGTTGAATGACCAGCGCTGCATATCCTCGTAAAAATCTACCAGGTAAGGATTGTGCTCATTGTCTTCGAAATGAGCCTGCCATTTATAATGCTTGGCAAGCAGTGTAGTGAGTGTGGTCTTACCTGAACCGATATTGCCGGCAACGGCTATGTGTTTTGGAGGAGTCTTTTTAGCAGGCATAATAGAGTGATCTCTTACCTTATTTTCTACAAGATAATAAGCTATTTAAATAAAAACGCAGCGGGTAGGTTAATTATTAATAATAATTTATCCCTATCTTCTTACGAGCTTCAGCAATGGTTTTTGATGCGCTTTCGCGGGCTTTTTCAGCACCCAGCTTCATGATACGCTGCAGCTGCGGATGGTCTTGCTGCAGGTCTGTAGCACGCTCGCGTATAGGTTGTATGAAGTTCACCATATCCTCAGCCAGCTGCTTTTTCATATCGCCGTAGCGTATGGTGCAGTTGTTATACATGCTTCGGTAGGTCTCCACTGTTTCGTGCTTCGATACCAGGTGCAGCAATTGGAAGATGTTCTGGATATAGTCAGGCATTTCGCTGTCGTGCTCGGTAGGGCCGGCATCGGTCTTTGCCTTCATTACTTTTTTGCGGATGGTATCATCATCGTCGGCCAGGTAAAGAGTAGCATTCACGTTCTCGCTCTTACTCATCTTACCGGTACCATCCAGGCTCGGTACCTTTACCAGCTCATTACTATAGTTGAATGGATACGGCTCGGGAAATGTTTCTCCGTAGCGGCCGTTGAAACGCTGCGCGAAATTGCGCGCCATTTCTACGTGCTGCTCCTGGTCTTTACCTACAGGCACTTTTATGCCTTTGTGTATGAGGATATCGGCCGTCATGAGTACTGGATAGGTCAGCAAGCCAGCATTTACGTTTTGCGGCTGGGTACGCACCTTGTCTTTGAATGTAGGTACTTTCTCCAGCTCGCCTTTGTAGGCCAGCATATTCAGCATCAGGTACAGCTCCGGAATCTCCGGAATGTCACTCTGTGCATACAGGGCCACTTTATCAGGATCGAGGCCACAGGCAATATTCTCAGCCACCACACGGTACACGTTCTCGCGCAGGTGCTCCGGCTCGGGGTGCGTGGTGAGCGAATGGTAATCGGCTACGAAAAAATAGCAGTTATATTCATCCTGCATTTTCACGTAGTTACGCATAGCGCCAAAATAGTTTCCCAGGTGCAGGTAGCCAGTCGAACGAATACCGCTGACAACGATCTCTTTACTCATAACGGCTGCAAGATACAAAACGGGCAGAAAGGAAATGTGTGGGCATAAAAAATCCCCGCCGGTAGCGGGATGCAGGACCTAACCTATGGCTCAAAGATAGACTTTTGAGCAGCTAAATTCCCTTTAAATGGCGCGGCCCGTTTTAAAAGATATCGGAATGCGTCTTTAAAACTTCCATCATACAATGGCGAGAGGCTGGCAGTTTTATAGGTCAACGTGTCTCGGTAGCAGATATAAGACTTACTTTCAAACGCGGCAGTATTTCCATCGCGTATAGCCCCGTCCCAACAGGGGTGGTTATTAAGAGCCCAGTAGTACGTTCCGTTCAATATCTCCTTAAACTCAGAATATTCTTTTTCCGTCAATTCCTGTTTACTGCTTTGGGCGACAGAGTCTTCGCCAATAACAAGTTTACAAAAGAGGTTGGCTTTACTTGATATCCTATAGCCGAATTGATTGCTATCTACATTATCCAGCGCAATTACGGTAAGTACTAGGTAATTGCCGTAAATTATATTATATACAAATCTGTATGCTTCGGTCCGATTATTTCTTAAATCCGACTCCCCAACATTTGCGAGAATCTCTTTCCAGTAACTATATGGTTGCTCCTCCGAAGCACTGCTATTTATTGGTACTGTTGATTCATTTTCCACTTTTAAATTCCTCTCAGGTTTTCCTTTGCAGCTTAAAAGCACACAAAATAACAGCAGTAAATAGTACTTAACCATATTCAGTGAGTGACGGATATGAACGTTTGTGGTAAGATACAAAACCAGCAGAAAGGAAAACGGATGGCATAAAAAATCCCCGCCGGTAGCGGGGATCGGGCTTTTATCTGTAGGGGCTAGCAAAGCCTGAAAGAGATCGGCAGGGTCATGATCACCGAAACTTTCTTGCCTTTGTTTTCACCGGGTTTCCATTGGGGCATACTATTCACCACACGCATGGCTTCCAGAGACAATGCAATGTCAGGCGAGCTTTTCACTTTGGCACCCTGCACATAGCCATTTTCGTCTACAACAAACTCAACGATCACTTTTCCTTCAATGTTTTTCAGCTTTGCTTCCAGGGGGTATTTGATCTCCCTTGCCATATAGGTGTTCATGTCGCCGTTAAACTCCGGCATTTTCTCAGCCTGGTATAGCGCCATTTCAGAGCTAGCAATTGTGTCCTTGTTAACTTCCCATTTCTTTTCCTTGCAGCTCTGCACACCAACCACACTCACAAATAACGCTACTGTTACCACCGCAGACGCGGCGCCTGCAATATATTTACCTGCCCCACCGTTCTTCTTCAGCATCATCAATCTGCGGCGTATCGGGTGTATCATGAACGAATGCGATAAAGGCAGCGTACACC
Organism: Polluticoccus soli; assembly: GCF_029269745.1. Classification (NCBI taxonomy): domain Bacteria; kingdom Pseudomonadati; phylum Bacteroidota; class Chitinophagia; order Chitinophagales; family Chitinophagaceae; genus Polluticoccus; species Polluticoccus soli. The sequence goes on from NZ_JARJHT010000003.1 coordinate 74,557, forward strand.
TGTTAAAGGCGCTTGACACCAACAGCTCAGAATAACCTTCGCCATTGGCTGCCTCATCGGCCTGGAACTCGTGCACCTGCTCCAGTTCTTTCTTTATCCATACCAGCAGCAGGTTTGGCCAGAAGAATAGCTGCAACACGTTCAGTAAAATAATATCGCGGGTATGACGAAGGCGTATGTGAGCGACTTCGTGTTCGATTATAGTAGTATTCTGTTCCGCATCGGGCAGGAAGATGTAATTGAACCAGCTACCGGGACCAAAACCTGAATTGGCCACCAGCGTGTATCCGTCAACTTTTGTCTTCTCGCCTTTTGCTATCACCCTCCTAAGCGCGATGATCTTATAAACAAAAGCACCGAGCAATATCAACGATACACAGAGGTAAGCGGCAGCTATTAAATCATAGCCAGCCGACTGTTGCGTGGTACTAACAACCACTTCCGGCAGGCGCACGCTCATCGCAGTTGCAGTTCGTATTTGCTCACCCACCGCTTCAGAAAATTTCAGAAATGGAATTACCACAGGCAACACCGCAGCCGCCAACAGGTACACACGATTGAACGCATGCATCGGGCGATTGCGCAGGAAGAGAACATACACCAGGCACATGAGTGCCGAATAGCTGATAACCTGGATCAAATAGAGCATAGCAGTTTATTTTTTAGGTGAAGATTTTTTTAACTCGTTGAGTATTTCCTCCAGCTCTTTTACGCTGATGTCTTTTTCTTTTGCAAAGAACGACAGCATACTGGCGAATGATCCGTCGAAGTATCGCTTCACGAATTGCTTCATCGAGCGCTTGCTGTAGTCGTCTTTGGCCACAACGGGGAAATATCTATTCGACTTTCCCAGCGACTCGTGACTAACAAAGCCTTTGTCTTCAAGTATCTTTACTATTGTGCTGACGGTATTATAATGCGGCTTCGGTTCTGGAAGGGCATCCACTACATCTTTGATGAACGCCTTTTCCAGTTGCCACAGTATCTGCATTATTTCTTCTTCGGCCTTTGTTAGTGACTTAAAATGTGGAGTCATCTACTAAAATTTTAGTGAAACTACTAAGTTTTTAGTATTACAACTAATTTTTTAGTTGGTATGTTTTTATTTAACATTAACATTACTAAATCAATTTGTTGTTTTAGATTTGTCTAAAATTATTTTTAGGCTAAAATGAAATTAGCTACTACCGATAGATCTTTAAGTGAGGTCCACTCCTCTATCGACCCACATAAGCAACGCAGTCCATGGCGCAAAATGGCGGCCTTCTTTGGCCCCGCTTATTTAGTAAGTGTCGGCTATATGGACCCGGGCAACTGGGCTACCGACCTTGCCGGTGGCAGCCAGTTCGGTTACCGCCTACTCTGGGTGCTATTGATGAGTAATATAATGGCTCTGTTACTGCAATCACTCAGTGCACGCCTGGGCATTGTGCAGGGTAAAGACCTGGCCCAGTGCAACCGCGAGGTGTATCCACGTAAGGTCAACTTTGTATTATATGCAATGGCTGAAATAGCCATCGCCGCCTGCGACCTGGCCGAAGTGCTGGGTATGGCCATAGGTCTGAACCTGTTGCTGGGCATTCCTCTTATCTGGGGCGTGCTCATCACTTTCGCCGATACTATATTGTTACTCTACCTGCAAAAGCTGGGCATGCGCAAGATGGAGGCTTTTATTATTGCACTCGTAGCCATTATAGGGGGTTGTTTCCTACTCGAAATGTTTTTTGCCAAACCTGACTTCGGCGAGATTGCGAAAGGCTTTGTTCCCTCTATACCCAATAATACTGCTTTATATATTGCCATTGGTATCATCGGCGCCACCGTGATGCCACACAATCTTTACCTCCACTCTGCCCTTGTGCAAACCCGCAAGATCAACCGCGACGATGCTTCAATCAAACACGCGATCAAACTAAATACTGTGGATAGCGCCGTAGCGTTAAACATGGCGCTATTCGTCAACGCCGCTATTCTAATACTTGCGGCCGCTGTATTTTATACCGCAGGCAAACAGGATGTAGCATCTCTTAAAGACGCACATTTGTTATTAGCTCCAATGGTGGGCAATACCTGGGCTTCTCATCTGTTTGCAATAGCGCTAATAGCTGCAGGCCAGAGTTCCACAGTTACTGGTACACTGGCTGGTCAGATCGTAATGGAAGGTTACCTGCGACTGCGCCTGAACCCCTGGGCACGGAGGCTGATTACCCGCATGCTGGCCATTGTTCCTGCTGTGCTGGTCATACTTATTATGGGCGAAGAGATGGTAGACAGTATGCTGGTGTTTAGCCAGGTGCTGCTCAGTATGCAGCTGGCATTTGCTGTTATACCACTCATACATTTTGTGAGCGACAGCAAGCGCATGGGTAAGTTCGCTATCGGGCCGGTAACGAAAACATTCGCATGGCTGATCGCTGCGGTAATAGTAGCACTCAACCTGAAGTTGGTGTATGAGTCGGCTGTAGACTGGATATCGTTGACAGATAGTATCTTGTTACAGGGGCTCATTGTGCTTGGCGGCATAGGTTTGGTGGCGCTATTACTCATCACCACCTTCTATCCCTTCCGTTTGCAGAAACGTGAGGCAAGCATCGATGTACACAAACAGATATCAATGGAAACACTCCGCACTACGGTATCAGAACCTTTTAAACGCATAGCACTTGCGCTGGACTATAGCGACAAGGACGAGCGTGTGATACAATACGCGATACAGCTGGGTGATAGTAACACGCAATTCGTTTTGATACATGTAGTAGAAAGCGCACAGGCCCGTATGATGGAAGACGAGGCGCGTGACTATGAGACGATCAAAGACTCTGAACACCTCCAGAAATACGTCAACTTCTTTACCGAGCGTGGCTACAATGCTGAAGGGTTACTGGGCTTTAAACACCGTGTAAAAGAAATAGCACGCATCATCCAGGAAAAAGATGCAGACCTGCTAATAGTAGGTAGCCACGGTCACAAAAAAGTCAGCGATTGGATATTTGGAGAGACCATTAACTCGGTTCGTCACATGATCAAGGTGCCGGTATTTATTGCTCGCTAATGGCTTGATATTTATGCCGTATCTTTAGTATCAGAAGCCAGGTTCTGACTATCACTAAAGTACGAAGCATATGAAGAGCATAGTTACATTCATACTGGTATTAAGCTGTTGCAGCAGTTATGCGCAAAACAGCCATCTCGACTATAAATACGCTGTAAAGCTGTACAACCTGACGACTGTAGCCGACAAGAATCAATTGTACAGAGACAGCAACTATGTACGCAGTGCCAGCTTCGATAAGATAGCCTACCCTGCAGCAGCTGTACAGATAGCCACGAAAAAGAAGAACTTTCACGAGATAGAGCTCAGCGACCTGACCGTTGGCCGCCGCGATGAGCTGACTGAACGCATCTACCCCGACCAAACTACAACCGAACCTGTATCTGGCGCGGTAACTACTGTAACATCGGTTGCAGTGCGCTACGAGTATATCCTGATGTTTGCCAAAAAGAAAGAAGCAAAACTGCTGCCTGCAGTCGGCATTGCAGCCATGCCTTACTATAACCGCTACAGGACAGACCCGGCTATCTCGGCCCTCTTTCCTACCCGCGACAATATATTTGGTATGCGCGCGTTTATCGTTCCCAGGTTGACCTATTATACCAGTAAGAAAATATTCTTCGATCTGAACATACCAGTAAACCTGTTCGATGCGCAGAGCCATAGCACTAACACGCTCAACTCAGCGCTCCCTGCAGAACAGCGAACTACAACAACATTCAACTTTAACGGCCTCCCGGCTTATTATTCAGTGAGGTTAGGTGTGGGCGTGAAATTATAGAAGATAAAATTTAATATTTTTACGTATATTTGCTATAATAAATAGCAGGTATCGATGCGCCAATATTCCCTATCAACAATACCACCGCACTTCAGGAGATTTCTCTCCCGCTCATGCGGGATCAGATTAACGGCTTGCATTTTTTCGCAACAAACTGCAACAAATTCAGGTTCGTATTCAATATCGACAATAAATGGCAACCAATTCAAGTCTTTCACAAAAACACCTCATTTCGACAACAAACTGGGACAGCGAGCTCGTTGCGGCCAATGGAAAAACATCAAAAACGACAACAAAAGACAACAAACGCAGCTTTGGCAACGTATTTGTAACTTTATTATTGAAAGCTAACCCATGGCAGACTTTATAAAGTATACCGAGCAGCCATCCAACCATAGAGACCTGGAACACAAGACGATAGCAGAGCTTTTGACTGCTATCAATGGAGAAGACGAGACGGTTCCCTTTGCTGTAGAGAAAGCCCTTCCACAAATAGAAAGGTTGACCGAAGCCGCAAGTGAGCAGATGCTATCGGGCGGACGGTTGTTCTATATTGGTGCGGGTACCAGTGGCCGGCTAGGCATAGTAGACGCAAGCGAATGTCCTCCCACTTTTGGCGTCCCACCGGGGCTGGTCATCGGCATCATAGCCGGCGGACATGAAGCCATACTACAGGCCGTGGAATTTGCAGAAGATGATACAGAACAGGGCTGGAAAGACTTGCAGGAACATAAGATCAACGAACACGACGTAGTAATTGGCTTGGCGGCAAGTGGCACTACTCCTTACGTAATTGGCGCCCTCGAAAAATGCAGGGAGAACGGCATACCTACTGGCTGCATAGTGTGCAATCCCGGCAGCCCGGTAGCGCAGCTAGCCGACTACCCGGTTGAAGTGGTCGTTGGTCCTGAATTTGTGACGGGTAGCACCCGCATGAAAAGTGGTACAGCTCAAAAGCTGGTGCTGAACATGATATCTACCACCGTGATGATACAGCTGGGCCGGGTGGAAGACAACAAAATGGTGAATATGCAGCTGACCAACGACAAACTGGTAGACCGTGGTGTGAAGATGGTGATGGAGCGGTTAAAGATGAAAGATTACGAAAAAGCCAAAGACCTGCTACTGAAATATGGCAGCGTAAAAAAAGCCATCGAAATGCGTGAAAAATAAAATCCAACAACCCTGTCGTAGTTTTGCTGCGTTTACTCCTTTGCTCATGCGCACTCGTCTCCTCCGCGGCATTTTGTTAGCCGCTATATTTTCTTACAGCCATGCCCATGCTATCGCCCAGCAAAAGGGGGAGATCATTTACCGCAACAATTTTGACAATCGTGTAGAAATGGGCGGTTGGGATGGTAAATATAAGCTGGTAACAAAGGACGGTAACAGTGCGTTGCGCGTTACATCCAATCATAAACTTTCGGTCAACTTACCCGTAGAAAAAGCGAAAGGAGCAACACTGCTGGTAAAAACGCGGCTAAAAGCAGAAAATGTGTCGCAGCCTAAAAAGCCATGGAATGGTATAAAACTAATGCTGCATAGTGTGTTGCCATGGACCGACGAACGCCCGCAGGCAACCCTTCCATCAGGTTCTTTTGACTGGACAGAGCAATCTATGCTTGTCAACATCTCACCCAGTACAGATACACTAAGCCTGATCACGGGACTGGAAAGCGTAAAGGGCCGTATCTGGTACGACTACATTGAGATCAGCATCCAAGAGCCGGCACAACAGTTGCAGCTCGCTCCGAAAACCACGAACACAGGCACCGGCAACCAAACCAAGTTGCGCGGAATGATGATCAACACCTTTGCTACTGCCGACGACCTCCGCACGCTCGCATCATGGGGTGCGAACCATGTGCGCTGGCAGTTGACCTGGGGAGGATTCCCCGCATCGGGTGCAGACACTGCAAGCATTACATCGTATAACCAATGGCTTGGCACAGCCTTACACCATATTGATACGCTGCTCCCCTTGTGTCGGCAACTTGGCATAAAGGTGCTGATCGATATTCATTCGGTACCCGGTGGGCGCGTTGATGGATCTATTCACCGCATTCTCAGGGAAAAGGAATGGCAGCAAGCGTTGCGCGATGTTTGGAAGCAGATAGCTACCCGATACAAAGACAACACCGTAGTTTGGGGTTATGATCTGGTAAACGAACCAATAGAAGGCATAGTACCCGCTGGCCTGATGAATTGGCAGCAACTGGCCGAAGTTGTGGCCGGGGACATACGAACAGTCGACACAACTCACATTATCGTAGTAGAGGCCGCTCCTGCAGGTAACCCAGAAAGCCTTGAACACTTCAAACCGATCTCTGTTTCAAATGTTGTCTACAGCTTTCACATGTATCACCCTATGGCGTTTACCCACCAGGGAGTTAATGACACCAGCGAGCACGTTCTCTATCCCGGTATTATACAAGGCAAGAAATGGAACAAAGCAACACTTGAAAAATTGCTGCAGGGTGTTCGCGACTGGCAAAACACCTATAATGTTCCGATCTATGTAGGCGAGTTCAGCGCCATCCGTTGGGCACCGTCGGAAAGTGCATTTTATTACTTGCGTGATTGCATAGATATTTTTGAGGAGTTTGGCTGGGACTGGGCTTACCACGCCTTTCGCGAATTTCATGGCTGGAGTGTAGAACACGACACCAACCGGTATAACCGGGCACCAAGCCCCACCCCTACCCAGCGTCAGCGCCTGTTCATGCAGGCATTCGACAGAAACAGGTTGCCGGCTCGCACAAGAACATATTAAGGCAAAGATTATAATGGTCCGGACGTTGTAATCAGCTCAAAACAAGGTTATTTTGCATACTAATGGCGCTCTATATAGCTTCTTTGAATTCGGGCAGTAACGGTAATTGCTATTATATCGGCAACCATAAGGACGCGGTGTTGATAGACGCCGGCCTCTCGTGTCGTGAAACGGAAAAGCGCATGAAGCAGGTTGGCCTATCCATGAGCAAAGTACGGGCCATCTTTATCTCGCACGAGCACTCAGATCATATAAAAGGAGTCACACTACTATCAAAAAAGTATAACCTGCCCGTGTACATCACAACACGGACCATGCAGTACGGACGACTCTTTGTGGACGAACGCCTTGCGAAGACCTTTATAGCATTTGAGCCTGTGCGTGTAAACAACATAAACGTCACAGCCTTTCCAAAAGAACACGATGCCATAGAACCGCATAGCTTCATAGTTGACTATGCCGGAATAATTATAGGCGTCTTCACCGACATAGGCATACCCTGCGATAACCTGGCGCGCCATTTCCAGAAATGCCATGCGGCTTTCCTGGAAGCCAATTATGATACGACTATGCTGGAACTGGGCAAATATCCCATTCACCTGAAGAACCGCATACGTGGCGGCAAAGGGCACTTGTCCAACAACCAGGCGCTACAGTTTTTCCGCGAGTACAAGCCGGCGCATATGAGCCATTTACTTCTGTCACATTTGTCGCAGGATAATAACTCGCCCGAGCTGGTAAAGGAATTGTTTGAAACACATGCCAACGGTGTGCGGGTGATTATCGCATCGAGATATCAACCCTCCGAAGTATTCCTGATAGAAAATCCGCTAGCGCCTAAATATGAAGAACCGAAGAAAGAAGAGCCTGTACAGGCCTCATTATTCGGATAAGACTTAATTGCTGCATAATGAGCAAGAACACTGCAATACGGATTGTGATACTATTATTGGCAACGCTGATAATAAACAAGTCTGTGCTGGCACAAGCCGCACCAGGCGAGCGACACCGCATACTCATTATCATGAACGGGTCGCAAAAGATGCTCGATACATGGTCGGCCAATGAAAACAACTACCAGGTATCGTCGCGCATCATCTCTTCGCTGATAGATAGCTTGTACCAGATAAATGACGAAGTGGAATTTGGCCTGCGAGTATATGGACACCAGCAAAGCTTCCGCGAGCGCGATTGCTATGACTCGAAACGCGAGGTAATGTTTAGCCGCGACACAAGAGCACAGATGAAACTAAGACTGACGGACATTAAGCCCAAAGGCGCCGCTCCGCTTAGCTTTGCTATTAGCGAGGCCAATAGTTACGACATCTCAACAGCCGACCAATACATCTACAGCGTGATCTTTGTAACCGATGGAAGTGTTGACTGCAGCGCCGACGCCTGTGCCAAAATGAAAGAACTGCGCAAGAAACTAAAGTTCACACCTTACGTACTGCAGGTAAACACAAACGAGCAATTCAGAAATGACTACAACTGCCTCGGGGAATTTTTGACTATAAAAAACGAGGAGAATATCAAGTATGCTATTGGTCACATCGTTCAAGCATACCGAAAGATCCTGCCGCCCAAACGACCCGAAACGGCAAGCACAAGGAAACAGCAATCGAAACCCGCATTCGAGCCGCTAGGCACAACAAAACCAAAGACAAACCCAACACCACCAGTAACGGCAAAAAAAGATACTGCGTCGTACGATACACTGAAAACAGGCCGCGTTGCCACAGCCCCACCCGTACAGGCTGTGCTCATTAGCAAAAACTCGAGAATAAAGGCAGAACCAGAGAATAAAAATGGCTATGCGATTTTGATGAACATAAGTCGCATACCCCACATTGCCATTTATCAAGACGGCGCACCCGATAGCAGTCCCACGAAAGACATTTTCCCGGTAGGCCTTGATGTGCAAAAAGTAGAACTCAAACCCGGCTACTACAAGCTTGTCTACATGCTATACGGTTACCAGCTTGGTCTCAACTTCACTGTAGAGCAAGGAAAAGAAACTGAAGTGTGGTTGGCTCGGTAGCCGCGCTATTTCTTTCTCACCAGGAACAAGAAAGGTTTCAGGAGATAATACAAAAAATGTAAATGATCCGGCAAGCGCAAGGTTGCAACATCACGCATGTTTGGTGTAAACCCCTCGCGTAAATAACACCAGCCCAGGCGCAGCCTGGCTCTTAGACTATCCCTTAAAAGGAACTGCTGGCGGACATTTTCCGCTGACAATTTCCGCTTTTTTAAGACGGGGAAAGTAAGGAGGCGACTCAGGACTGCATTGTATTCAGGTGTTTCGCGCTCACTTGTTTCTGAACCGACACCAAACAGACTGTGGCAAAGTTGCAACCCAATGGCTGATGTTCTTCGTATTCCTGCCTGTTTTAGTAGCTTTTTTATTTCCGGAGAAGCAATCAGTTGACCGTCGGCCTCTGCAAAAGCAGCCAGGTCGGTTACATGTCGCAATACCCGCCAAACATCGTTGACTCCATGGTGTACCAGCACAATCATCAAATGGTCCTCTACATTCAACTCGCAAACTTCTTTGCTCGAAATTGAATGCCGCTTAGATCTGTCAAACAATCGCATCACATCAATCGGCGCATCCAGCATACGATGAGTAACTTCCCAATGTAATTCAACCTTCATTATACCCAGCGGAGTTTGCCTTGTCAGCAGCAACTCACTCTCTGTCTTTACGAACCTATCTTCAAACTGCGCATCGAAAAAGCTGGCAGGAATATAACCACTCGCCAACAGGACTTCTTTTGCAGTCCTAAAATCTCGCGCATTAATAAGAAAATCAATATCGCCTGTTTCTCGCGTCACAAAATCATCGTAAAGCAGCCTGCTAAGCAACAAGCCCTTATATGGAATATTTACAACACGACTATCATTAAGTACAGCATGAAGCTTCATCAACTCATCCAGCTTCATCAGGTTACCCGCGGCGATCTTTAATACATCGCTTCTCAGCCTCTCTATATAATCAGGGGCAACGTGATCTGAAATTCTTAACAAGATGCGATAGACAAGAGGGCGTAGCTTATGCGCTACGACAATTTTCTCAAACAGGTGCCAATCTATTGACGACTGCGATATGTGTGTCACAACCTCATCCAGTGCACTTTTCTTAAATCCGGCCCTGCCAATCAACACCAACAATGCCATTTCTGCATTATAACGTTTTGCTATTTCGGAGATCGGGATCATATAGCTTGCTTCTCGTAGATGGCAGAAAACTTACCATCCTTTTTAAGTAATTCGCTAAACGTTCCATCCTCTACAATGGTGCCATTTTCCATTACATAGATATGATCTGCTATCTTGAGGCTGTAAAGCCTGTGGGTGATCAGTATAACGATCTTGTTACCGATGTCCTTTTTCAACTGTTGAAATACGGTATACTCCGCAATCGGATCCATTGCACTGGTCGGTTCATCCAGAATAATGATCTCGCTATTCTTATAAAAGCCACGCGCTAGTGCCAGCTTCTGCCACTGACCTCCACTCAATTGCGCCCCACGTTTGAATACACGCCCAAGAACTGTCTTGAATCCATCTGGAAGCGATGCGATGAAACCATCTGCACCAGATCGTACAGCAGCTTCCTTCATTCTATCTTCTAAGCGGTGCTCCTCTCCAAGTGCAATGTTTTCTTCCACGGTGAGATAATACCGCCCAAAATCCTGAAAAATTGCCGTGGTGCTGCTGCGCAGTTCCTCGGCATTGATCATATTAATATCAACGCCGTCTACAAGCATGCGTCCATCTTCAATTGCATATAGCTGGCACAGCAATTTGATCAACGTGGATTTGCCTGAGCCGTTCTCACCAACTATTGCCGTTATTTGGCCCGGTCGTAATTGCATGTTCACATCGTGCAACACCCGGCCCTCTGTACCCGGATAGGTAAAATCCAGCGCGTTAATTTGAATGCCTTTTGCTAACAGTGGCATTGACCGGTTACCTTTTTTCATTCTGGTTGCTGGGCGCACCGCAAGGTAATTGAGTATCTGGCGGATATACAATTGGTTTTGAAACAGTGCAATGCCAGATTGAAACAGGCTGTTAATAGATCCCTGGAGCCGCTGAAACACCTGGAAATACACAACCAGCCCACCAATGGTGATCGCGCCAGTTAACACACTCGAAATAAGAATATAGTATATAAAAACGGTAAAGACGATCTCTACAGATTGTATTAATATACCACGCTTCAGAAACTGGTAGTGTAGTTGCCTCTTTTTATTAAAGATGAAAAGATTCAGATGAAGAAACTGCCGGATGAATTCCGGTCCATAATTAAAAACACGTACCTCTTTTGCATAGTTGTCGGTTGTAAGGCTCTGAAACAAGTTCACTGCTTTGCGATATACCGGCATCGTCGTTTTTTCCAACAAATATTGCCGATATCCATGCAATATTTTACTTACTGCCAGTGGAATGCTTAACAGGATCAACAACACTGGAATGCTCCAATGCACCATGGTCAAAAAACCACCAAACAGCACGATCGTGATCAGGCTTTGAATAATAGCCTGACTGGTGGCCATAAGCTGAGCAGGCTTATATAAAGACTGCTGTTGAACCATATGCAACTCGTCATAGAACGATGGATTCTCATAATTTTCAAGATCCAGTTCTACGGCCTTATGCAGCACTTTTGCTGCAATGTCATCCGAGATCACTTGTTGCTGCAATACCATGTAGTAGCTAGACAATTGCGAAATGACAATACTAGCAAGCTGCAATCCGCCAAACGCTAAAAGATAATTGCCGGCCCAATCCCACGCCACATTCCCCGAAGTAATGATACGATCTATCAGTGCCTTGAGCACAATAAACGAAAACAGAGGAATGACAGCCTGCAAAACAAACAACAGGAGATTGACGATCGTGAGACGTTTGGCTGAATTCCAAATAAGCACGAAGCCTTTAAAACTATCTGATAAAAAGTTCCAGATCTTTTGCTTCCGTTCGTATATGCTTTGAAACATGGGTGTCAGATACTACCTCAAAAATAACATTCCATGGGTTAGCATCAACACCGACTTAATACTTTGAGAAAAAAGCCACGACGTTATAGTATTTGCTTCGTGCGCCACCAATGAAAATTTCGTTGTTACACCTTATCCAGGCATGGGCATCGAGTTTGCTTTTACCAACGTTGAACCTTACTCCCAGGCACAGAGTATTCGGAATGCGACGCCTATTCAGCATGATCATTGCAGTCAATGCCCGGTCAAGACAGACACTTTTCCATGGCACTTTTGTAGCTCCAACCACGATCATCTTTCGCACCATGGCAACTGTTGTGGCATCCGTCTCCGTTATATGACCAAGGCCCTCGCTATTCAAGGCACCGAAATATGGAGCTAATTTTTTAAAAGGCACAAACAGGATAAGCAGCTTTGCGATAAGCAATATCAAAACGACCTCAGTCAGAAGAACTTTCTCCTGTAGCGACAGTCGCCTGTATTTGCTGATCGCGTTAAATCTCATGAAAAGTCGTAGCTTTTTGTTGTTGCAGGAAAAGGGACAACATCATCCCAGCCAGCAGCTGGTCGTAATATTTGCCTTCTATATAGCTATTGTGTACACCAAGACGGAGACTCGATAACTTATTACGGTCCCAAAAATCAAACAACTGGTGACTTTCAGACAAACTCATTAGATAGTCCTTAACCCTTTCAAAATGCCTTTCCCGCTCTACCCTATGAAACGGGACGGTAGCAGAAGCTATTGCAGGCTGCTTGGGCTGATTGATAATGCTTGCAGGCAGTAAACCTTCCATTGCCTTTCTCAATACCGCGCGATCTCCGTCGGCATTCACTTTGAGCGCATCGGGCAAACTGTAAAAATACTCGAGTACTGAGACATCAAGAAAAGGATATTTGTACGACAATCCGTAAGCGCCTGAAATAAAATATCCCGATTCAAGACGCGCGGTTGTTCCACCGCTCGTCATAAAAAAATTCATTCGTTCCCCTGGTGAGTAGTGTTTAAAATAATCATCACCAAGATATTGTTTGCGGTTAAGATCATCTTCGAGGAGATCGTTTGTAAATAGCAGGTGGTTGTATCGATTTAAAAGATATCGCCTGTTTTCGCGATGTTTATTTCTCAAGGCATACCTGCCCACCTGGTAGGCGGTTGCTACAACGGCTTTACCCCGAAACAAACCCATTTTTGAATAGTGGCAGAAAAGAGACTGTAGTTGCAATTGCCTGACCATCGACACCACGTACCGCTGTCCGACTTGCATGGAGATTCCTTCGTCACCACCAAACCCCGAGAAAAGGGCACCTACACCCTGGCAGGCAGCAGCCTTATAAATACCTGTCTGGTAAAATGACAAATAAAAATTGAATGGAATGCCCGCCTGTTCGATTATACTCTCAGACAATGTAACCGGGTCTTCAATATGGTCGATTGCAGTAGGCGCCGGCAAACCCAAATGATCTGCCACCATTGTGGCCTTATCCCATTCATCACTAAAACCGGCGAATGATTGTTTATGCGCTACAGGCAAGACATTCGAAAAGGCAAACAGCTCTTTCCTATCCGCAATTTGAGAGGCAAGTACCGCAATTGATGATGAATCCAGGCCGCCACTAAGCTCGATGCCGACATTCAAATCTCCGTCAAGCCGAGTTCGCATGGCGATTAACAAACGATCCTGGAGTCCTTCTGCTGCATCTTCCAGGTTTTGAACGCGACTTGGCAGAACAGCACTCAGCGCCCAATATTTGCGGCACACACTTTTCTTCCGATCAACGCAAATAGAATATGCAGGTGATAAGCTTTGTATTTCTTCAAATATCGTTTGCTCCTTGTCGCCATAGGTTTTCTGAAGTAGCTGAATGATCTTACTGTTATTCAAGCAACGGGCAAATGCAAACTTTGACAAAAGTTTTATCGAATCACTGAAGAAAAACAGGCGTTCACTAATAAAGTAAAACAGCGGAAAAAGCCCGATGTGATCGCGGGCTGCAAATAAAGCTTCCGTTTGCGGATCCCAAATAGCGAATGAAAAAGCCCCATTTAGCAACCCCGGTGTCGAGCTACCAGTTTTCTTAAAGGCTTGTAATATAAGTTCCAGATCGTTGGCTGGCTGATTTCCAATGGCCAGTTTTTTGCAAACGTCTTCGCGGTTGTATATCTCCGCTTTGCCGCAAATAACCCAGCCATCATCGTCCTTTACAATATTTCCCTTTCTATCATTCTGAAAAAATGCCACCTCATTATTTACCGATCCAAAAACAGAAACGTCCCCGTTGCACAATGCGGCATGTACAGCCGGCATAGAAACGGTGCCGTTCCTCGAAAATACTCCGATAAAATTTCCCGCACGCATACTGCACTAAGCGGTTTGGCTAATCTTACGTTCTACAAAATCCACAAAACTTTCTGGAGCCATAGTTGCCGGCCGGAACAATTTAAAAACCGGCACGTTACCGATAATAGTGGAAGATAGCTTAAAATGTTCCGTACGTTTGCCCAGCTTATCAACAAGTGCAGGTCTGAACGTATTCAGCCTGAGAAGTTCCAGCTTTTGAAATGTAGTTAGCATTTCCATACGCGGCTGCTCTTCATCACAAGCTTCCAGCATAAAGATGGCTTTGATCGGGTATTCACGCTGCTGCGACCTGTTAATTGGGAAACTATATTTATCAAGGCTATTTCTCAACTTTGTAAGCGACTCCGCACTATGCTCATACAGCTCAAGACTGCTTGGCCAGAGTTTGAGATGCTGGTAACCAGAATAAACAAAGGGAACACTATCTGCGTCAAATTGGATCGCCGATATGTCATCATTGATCACTTCATAACCCTTTTTTAAGAAACCTAAAGCGAGCGTTGACTTACCAACTCCGGAGTTTCCGGAAAACAACACAGCCTTACCATTAACGTTTACAGCAGAAGCATGCAGAGCCAGCAAATTTCTTCGATGCAGGATGACACCAAACAATGTGGAGAGTGCATATATCCTTACCGCCGCAGTTTCAGACTGCGGATGTTCATCTATCTCAATAAGGTTATCATTAGTAACAAGATACCGGGCCGTATTCTGAACATTAAAGAGGAACCCATCGGGTGATATTTGTACATAGCGACTGGTATAGACACAATCATCGAGCTTCTCCGGCACGACACCTCGTTTGACGTATAAGTCAAACTGTTCAAAATCTGCCTTCTGCAGTTCGGGAAATTCGAATTCAGAGGCAATGCGCAGCCCGTTCGCCCAATATGTATGGGGCAAAATACCTTGTCTCACCGTCACCCTTGATTTTAATTATTAGCGTTAGCTAGACGCAGGCACGCCATCGTTATCCTCAATATCGACGTTCTCGCCGCTAAGCGTATTTATCCACTCCTCTTTGTAAAGCTTTGGAGCTTCCCATTCTGAGTGCCTGGCAGGCATTGCCAATCCAGTAATGAAACTGTTCATAGACCTATTTTTACGTACTAGAGTATTTATGAAACTAACAATATGGTCTCTTTAACCATTTCTACTATAAATGGTCTCGTCTCATCCTTACATTTTTGCTCCGGAATATTGAAATTCGCAGACAGTTGTGCGCACAGATCAGAAAAGGTCATGGAGGTTTCCAATTGCCTCCATATGTATGAACCCGTTTTATTCATCCCAAAATATCTACCAGCCTCAGGATCCATCATAACTGTCTCGGCACCTATGTTATTAGCAAGCATCCCACCATTCCTGCTTATCAGGCTATCATCTTTAATATCAACAGCTTGCATGCGTCAAAAATACATCGCTGCAAAATGTTTTCGTAGTGCTTTCTTGTTATTGTATTGTTATTGATGAGCTTGTTCCCATTGACAACAAAGATGTGTTATCGCTTTTCGAAAGAATGCGAATGGTCGCTCAATACCGGATTACCACTATTGTCTTTGAATCGCACATCTTTCACGAACTCCTCATCATTGAGCGTATTCAAAAATGCCAGGAGGTCTGCTTTTTCTGTAGCGGTTAGATAAAGCCGCAAATGCATCGCAGGGTCAAGCGTGGCTGTTTTAAACTTATCGCCCGCATAATGTTCCAACACTTGCTCCAATTCATTGAACCTGCCATCGTGCATATATGGCCAGGTATATTTCAAATTGCGCAGCGATGGCACTTTGAATTTATAGAGATCACCAGATTGTTTGGTAATGGTCGCCCTGCCACTATCAGTTTTAAATTTTGGCATCAAGCCAGTATTCCGATAAGAAAAATCTGTGAACAAGGGCTCCTTGTGGCAAGAGCTGCATATACTGCGAAAGATGCTTAACCCGTTTGTTTCGGAGGCAGTAAACTCTACTCCTATTTCCTTCCTCATGACCTTGTCGTATTTTGAATTGCACGACACCATCATGCCCATAAACTGGGCAAGAGCTTTCAACAAGCGCTGAGAGTTGATCTTTTCATCTCCATACGCTGTTTTAAATAACCTCTTATACATTGTATCTCCGGCAACCTTGTTCACAGCGTTTTCCAGTTTTTCGTCCATTTCCACCGGATTTTGCATCGGGCTAATGGGTTGTACTTCTATATGATTTACGGACCCGTCCCAAAAGAACGCAGGTTGCCAGTTAAGATTGAATAGTGGTGGTGTATTTCGCGTGCCAAGTTTGCTTTCTATTCCATGACTGGTTGGATGGTCGAGATGCGCGAAAGCTGCAAACTGCTGATGGCAACTGCCGCATGAAATGGTATTATTGCGAGACAGGCGGCGGTCATAGAACAATGTACGCCCTAGTTCAAATCCGGCTTTCGTTAGCTTATTGTTTTTGTCAAACTTGTATACAGGTTCAGGCCAAGATTCCGGATAGTTCAATTGCCAGTTCTTCTCAGGCCTTGCCTTTTCGGGTGGACAAGGGTACATGAAGAACGTCACCAGCAAAACTCCCGGTATTATTACAAACAACGTATGCAACAGCTTATTAATCCTCATGGCTTAACGAAAACATATCAGCGTAGTTGTCTGCAATGTGTACAGCATCAGCACCCTCTGTTACAACAACGGGCATCTTACGCAATTCAATACTATTGGGTGTTTTCAACCACTCGGCCGCGTTAGAGGTTAGCGCAATACCCGTCTCAACACCAGCTTTAATGGTCACAGGTTTCGAAAACCTCAACGTAGCCCATCTAAGCGTACTGTTACTTCCTGCAAACCCACCAATGTGAAAGGAATAGTCAGTTTGTTCCGCATTATTGAGCCTGCCTTCCAGCTTTGCATTGATGTATCCTGTATTCCAATCCCAAAACATAGCATTGATCGGATCGAGAGCATCGGTTTGCGCACCGCTTACATTGTGTAAACTGTCCACTCCAATCATAAACCGGATTGCCGAATACTCGCCTGGAGGAAGGTATACATCAAACTCTTTGCTTTTCGGCTTCGCCTCATTTATTAAGTGGTAGCTGTCAAGCTCCACCACTGCATCACCATTAACTGTCGGCAACGTGATATTACTGATGTAATACTTGTAGTTAGTTATGAAAATGCTGTCGCCGGCAGGTGTCCGGTAAATGCGATCATTTAAGATCAGGGGGTCTTTACCGAATACATTTTTGACGCTGATGTGCAGTTTGCATTTAGTTTCCGGCTGCGACATGGCAGATAGCGACTGCAACACACATAAACCCACCAAAGCCACAGCAGTTCTGTATTTACCAACCATCATTCAAAATTAATCTAATTTGTTGACACTTCGTGATTTACGAAGAAAAGCAGCTACGTCTATGTAGCTGCTTTTTTTCAAAACTCCCCCTTAAAGACTATTGAACAAGCATACTTGACTTGTACATTTCGTCACCGCTAGACACCATGATAATGTAGGTACCTTTTGCTACGTTTGAAAGATCTATTTGCAGTATTTGCTCAACATCCGACGATGTCACCGTTGACATACTCACTATTTTACCAGTAATGTCGCGAACTACCAGTTGGCCTTCTTGGCCCAATGCAGGCAGTTTCACAGCAAAGCGGCCATCACTCGGATTAGGGAACAGAACCATATTCTTTGCAATCTCACCGATCGCCGTCAGGCCATCTTCATGTCCACCTTCGTCATAAGAGTTTTTATTCTGGTAGTCTTCGCAACGACCAACCAGGTCGCCGTGCTGATTCAGATGTGTGGCCAGTGCGTTGGTATCAATGCAGATTGTATTCTTACCATTGTGGCACACGTAGATCTTGTGCAGCGGACTATTACCAGCGTAACACCTAACGTCGATAACATTTATTGTTTGGCTTACTGTCTTAATAGCACCTTTTGAATCAGTGATCGTAACGGTATATGTAGTTGTAACCGCCGGCGTAACCTTGGTTGTAGCCGATGTTGGGTTTGAACAACCTGTAGCTGGTGACCAGCTGTATGTGTAACCTGGCATGCCGCCTGTGGGTACCGCAGTCAGGTACGTATAATCCCTGTATCCTTTGTAAAGGGTATAAGGCACATGGTTGCTATTTACTGAATATACCGGATTTACTGAGATAGCACCATTCAACTGCGTAGGCTGAGTAATCGTAAATACTCCCGTCCTGGTAGCGCCATTTGCGTCAGTTACGGTTACGGTATATGTTCCTGCAGGAATATTTGTACGGTCTTCGGTTGTAATGTTACCATTCCACAAGTACGAGTATGGACCAACACCACCCGTAGCAGTAATATTAATAGCACCATTGCTTACTCCATAGATAGTTGCATTAGTAACAGCGCCAGTAAGCAAAAGTTGCGCAGGCTGCGTTACGGTATAGGTAGCAGTAAAGGTAGCGCCGTTCGCGTCAGTTACTGTCACAGTATAGCTACCTGCAGGCACGTTCGTACGGTCTTCAGTAGTCACATTTCCATTCCACAGGTAAGAATAAGGGCCTACACCACCTGTTACTGTCAGATTAATGGCACCTGTACTTGCATTATAAATAAGCACGTTGCTTACCGATGCAGTTGCAAGCAGTTGCGCAGGCTGACCGACTGTATAACTACCCATAGCAGTTGCACCATTAGCATCTGTTACTGTTACCGCATAAGTACCGGCAGACACACCCGATATATCTTCGCTGGTTGCACTGTTGCTCCAGCTGAACGTATAAGGACCTACACCACCAGTAACTGTAATATTAACAGTACCATTTGCAACGTTGTAAATCGTAGCATTGGCAACCACTCCTGCTACAGTTAGCTGAGCCGGTTGGGTGATAGTATATGTAGCTGTGAAGGTGGCACCGTTCGCATCGGTTACAGTTACAGTATAGGTACCTGCGCCAATGGCGGACAGATCTTCAGAAGTAGCATTATTGCTCCAACTATAAGTATAAGGACCTACACCACCTGTTACTGTCAGGTTGATGCCACCAGTATTTGTATTGTAGATGATTGCATTGCTTACTGAAGCGATAGCCAGCAATTGATCCGGCTGTGTAACCGTGTAAGTACCTGTTGCAGTTGCCCCGTTGGCATCAGTAATAGTTACGGAGTATATCCCGGCACCAATGCTTGCAATGTCTTCAGTTGTTGCATTATTTGTCCAGCCATAAGTATACGGGCCAACACCGCCCGCAGGTGTAATATTAATAGCACCGTTGGCCAGGTTGTAAATCGTAGCATTGGCAACCACTCCTGTCACCGTCAGCGGATCTGGCTGAGTGATAGTGTAAGTAGCCGTGAACATAGCACCATTCGCATCTGTTACTGTTACAGTGTAAGTACCTGCACCAACAGTAGTGATATCTTCAGTTGAAGCATTATTACTCCAGCTGAAAGAGTAAGGCCCAACCCCACCGGCAACAGTTAGATTAATCCCCCCTGTATTTGTATTGTAAATAAGGGCATTGCTCACAGATGCTGTGGCCAGCAGTTGTGCTGGTTGAGAAACTGTGAATGCATTTGAAGCAGTACAGTTAATGGCGTCTGAAACAACTACCGAATAGTTACCCATGCCGATACCGTTAATATCCTCTGTAGTAGCATTGTTGCTCCATGCATAATTATAAGGAGCAGTACCACCCGTAGCGGTAATATTGATCGAACCTGTATTTGTACCGAAGATCAGCGCATTTACCGCATTTCCTGCTACTGTCAGCTGCGGAGCAACAGTAACATTGGCAACCGGCGAAACACCGGCACAACCACCAGCAGCAAACACCTTTACGGCATAAGCACCCGATTGGGTAGCAGTATATACCTGAGACGTAGCATTTGGTATGTCCGCGCCATTTTTGGTCCACTGGTAAGAGCTACCCGCATTTGCGGTCAGAACCACTGATTCGCCGTAACAAACAGTTGTAGAACCACCTGCCGTAATAGACGCAACTGGAGGAACATAAGCAGAGCATGCATTGTTGATGCTTCCAGACACCCAGTTTGACGTGTTCCCGGTCAGGGCAAAGTTTTGCAGTGTACCATTTTTGTTATTACCGCTTGCGTCCGTAAGAGTATTGATCGTAGAATTGTTCGCCCCCACATGCCCCTGGTTAAAGGTATAATACTCCACCAGCCCGTTTTGCGGACCGCCCAACTGGCAAGAGTTGTATTGCTGAAGTTCGCTGGCACACAAGGCCCTGTTCCAGATACGCACCTCATCGATCTGGCCTTTCATGAAACGTCCTGTTGCATAGCGGCTGTCTTTACCAAAGTGCATTACAGAGTTAGCTACATTCAGGATACCGTTATTGACAACATCCGGTGAAGTAGCAGCAAGTACACCGTCTACATATATTTTGATACCGGCAGGACCTGCAACGCCTGTGTAGCGGTGCACACCAGGAGTTACTGCAGCATCTGCGTGTTTCCAGGCACCGTTATCGCTAACATAGAATTGCATTACACCGCTACCAGAGTAGTGCATCATCCACATCATATGCTGCGCACCGTCAATATTCTCTGTTGACTGCGAAATACCAGAACCTATCTTGCTTGTCGGATCAATGCTCGCATAAAAATCTACCGTGATCTCTTTTCCGAAGCTTGCATAAGGAGCTGTTACACGCACATAGTCATTTACACCGTCAAATTGCAACCCACCAGCCGGAGGCACAACCTTCAGCGTATACAGTTGTACAATGTTTCCAGCATGCGTGCCTAAAATATGATTCAAGGAATCCGCTACCTCAAGAGAAATGATCACATTGCCGAGATTCGCAATCGTAGGAGTACCAGTGATCAGCCAGCTATTGTTACCGTTTGGTGTAGCAGTCAACCACGACGGGAGCTGTGCTACCTCAAGTTTTATTTTGTCGCCGTAGATCGAGTCAACGTCATACGCATTCAGGACGTAGGTGTAAGGTACACCAGCTTTAGCTATTGTATCCGGAGCTGAAGTGATCACAGGCGGATTATCAACAAAATAGTACATGGTGTCATAAGCAGACTCGAAGTGTATAGTATCGGTAGCTTTATAAACAAGCTTATTGATCCCCCAGTTTGTCGCAGCAGGAATCCATTTAAATGTAGTACCTACAAATTTTGCTTTTGCCAGTGGAAAATTCGGTGTATATACCATGCCGGCCTTCACGCCGGAAAGAGCAACCAATTCCAACTTGTTGTTAGAATCAGGGTGGTATGCAGCTACTTCGTGCGTTATCGTATCACCTGGTTTCAGTGTGAAAACACTATTATTACCGGGTGTTGTAGGTACATTGAATTTTGGCTTGTATGACACGTTAAAGAACACAACGGTATTGTTCTGAACGCCGGCATCATCTTCCGATATTACGTTCACAACATAGTCACCCTCCTGGTCTGCGCCAGGCTTCCATCCAAAAACGCCGATCACCGGGTTGGTACCAATCGTTGTAAAAGTGGCACCAGGAGGCAGACCAATAGCGAGCATTTTCACAGTATCACCTGCATCAATATCGCTAGCCTTGACCTGGAACGCAATGGAGTCCCCTGGTTGAATATCGAAGATAGTGCCGTTTTGCGGAGAGACACTGTAATCAAAATCAGACGGAGTTGAATTACCAACAATCCTCAATAGCACATCAAGGGTAGTCCATGCACCTTTTGCATCTGTGATACGAATACTGGTGTTGTACAGATCACCAATGGTTTTGCCAACGGTATTCCATTTAAGTTTACCACTTGAAGTAATAGACATACCTGCCGGGTGTACGCTACCGGCACCAAATGAATCTGCCGGCGTAAGTGAGTAAGTCAGCGCATCACCATTAGGATCAATGGCTGGTATCTGGTATTGAAAGTCTGCGTCATCTACACGGCAGTTAATGATCGGCTGAATCGTAGATACAGGTCCGTCGTTATTATTATTTTCAGCTCCAACCTGCACCTTAGCACTGAAATAAACAGGTCCCAGCGTATTGTTTATCAACGGCGCGCCTATTCTATAGCTCAAAGATTGGAAGTTGGCCTGATATGAAGCTGCAACACTTGGATAAGTGTATACCGACGTCCATTCACCGTAAAACCAGTCGTCGGTATAGTTTACCGCTGTAATGAACAGGTTTACAGGCATTGTGGTAGTACCTACCCCTGGCCTGAACGATCCGATGTTCTTGATGGAACCTACATGCAACGTTGCCCCATCACTGAAGTGCAGTCTTCTAAAGGCCATCGAAACCTTGAACTTTATCTGGTATGGATTACCGGGCACTCTTTGCCAGGTAACAGTACCAAACCTGAAGTGGTTCGAATAGCCACTGGTTGCACTTAGCAAAAAAACACATATCAGGAATATGTATCTCAGTCTGCTGAAGACATGGTTAGTGAACTGGTGTTTCATACTGGGAATTTTGAAAGGAGTGTTTATATTTTAAAAACGAACATTTAAAAATGACAATAGCGTTTTTTAACCCCTGTAGGGTCCCAATAATGAATACCAGTTGTACGAAAAACAGGAAAGAATAATTCCTGAATTAGAAAGGCACGCTAAAGCTAGACGCTTCATATTGGAGTTTTGATAATTTGTAAGTTTTATACTGTATCTCTTTCTTATCCAGTATATCTCTACAACTTATCTCGACTCTCTTAATCCGGGCTCAAAAGTATATTGCTCAGATTATGAAAAAAAGTACTTTTTTGTTAACTATTTACGAATGATATTTATTAATAAATTATTGTATAGACAGATATTATAATTCTTGTTAAGCGTTGGTTATTTAATCTATTTGCAAACGATTCGTTAACCAGTATATATTGTTATTATTCCAAATTGAACCTAAGCGGTGTACAAGCTTGGCGGAGCCGCTGGCACGAAAACATATTTAGGAATTCATATACCTTTTCTTTAAATTTAGTTAGGTAAAAATGCCGCGAGGATAATGCAGCTCATTTTCCAAATGGTATAAGCTCTATACGGGTATAAACTGCTGGTCTTCGTGAGCATTATTTGTTTAATGCACATCAAAACTTTTTTTTGTTATGCCGGAGTTTGATACTGCTCACGTAAAAAACATTGTACTGCTGGGACATTCCGGCAGTGGCAAAACGACGCTTGCTGAGAGCATGCTCTTTGAAGCAGGCCTGACACACCGCAGGGGAAGCATTGAGGAAAAAAACACAGTAGGTGATTACACCGAACTGGAAAAAGAAAGAGGAAATACCATCTTCTCAAAACTACTTCACACACACTGGCGAGGGTACAAGATCAACATCCTGGATACACCTGGCTACGATGACTTCTCGGGCGAAGTGATCAGCGCACTACGTGTCGCCGACACTGGTGTGATGTTACTTAATGCTAGCACAGGTGTTGAAGTAGGCACAGACATTATCTGGGAATACACTGAACAATTCAAGACACCAATGATCTTTGTTGTCAACCAGCTCGATCATCCTAAAGCAGATTTTGAAAAGACTTACCAGGAAGCACGCAATCACTTTGGGCAGCACGTTGTACTCGTCCAGTACCCGCTCAATTCTGGTCTCGGTTTCAATGCCATTATCGATGTTCTCAACATGGTGATGTATGAATACAATGATCAGGGCGGCAAACCTAAAAAACTCCCGATACCAGATGCAGAAAGACCTAAAGCTGAAACACTGCATAAGGAACTGATAGAAGCAATAGCAGCCAATGACGAAACGCTGATGGAAAAATATTTCGACATCGGCGAGCTTACAGAAGACGAGATGAAGCAAGGCTTACATCTCTCTATGGTTCGTCATGATCTCTTTCCTGTTTTCTGTGCTTCCGCATTGCAAAACCGTGGCGTAGCCCGGTTGATGGGATATATCGACAATGTGTGCCCACCAGCTAGTGAAATGCCACCACAGGTTACTAAAGATGGCAGTACATTAAACTGCGATGCCAATGCATCCGCCTGTATCTTTATCTATAAAACCGTCAACGAACCCCATATTGGCGAACTGAGCTTTTTCAAAGTGTACTCCGGCACAATAAAAGCTGGTATGGAACTGGTAAACGAATCGACAGGAGTTACTGAAAAAATCAACCAGTTGTTCATCGTTGAAGGCAATAAGCGCACACCAATACCCGAATTGGTGGCTGGAGATATCGGTGCAACGTTGAAGTTGAAAAACACACACGTCAACAACACCCTCCATGAAAAGAGCAAACATATTGAGCTTGCCCCTATAGTCTTCCCTGAGCCACTAATGAGTGTGGCCATTGCCAATGCTAAAAAAGGCGAAGAAGAAAAGCTTGCCTCAGCATTACACCAGCTTAAGGAAGAAGACCCGACCATGCATGTAGAAGTATCATCAGAACTCGGACAGACGCTGCTGCATTGCATGGGCGAAATGCACCTCACAATTATAAAATGGAAACTCGAACACGTCTATCATCTCGACGTGCAGTATGCCAGGCCCCGTATCTCCTATCGTGAAACAATACGCGGCAAAGCTGAAACCACCTACCGACATAAAAAACAGTCGGGCGGTGCAGGTCAGTTTGCCGAAGTAACTATGCGCGTAGAGGCATGGACCGAAGGTATGCCTGAACCCACGGGTCTTACGGTACGCGGCAAAGAAGAAATAGCTTTGCCTTGGGGAGGCAAGCTGGTTTATTACAACTGCATAGTAGGCGGTGTTATCGACCAGCGTTTTATGCCGTCTGTACTAAAAGGTGTCATGGAAAAAATGCAGCAAGGTCCACTTACAGGCTCACATGTGCGTGATATACGTGTGTGCATATTTGATGGCAAGATGCACCCTGTAGACAGTAATGACATGGCCTTCAAAACGGCCGGCATGATGGGCTTTAAGGAAGCCTTCCAAATGGCCAACCCGCTGTTGATGGAACCCATTTATCATCTGAAGGTGTATTGCCCTGAAGATCTAACCGGCAACATCATGGGCGATCTGCAAATGCGCCGTGGTATGGTAGAAGGTTTTGACACCGAAGGTCACTTCACCGTGATCAATGCCATGGTGCCACACGCAGAAATGTATCAGTACGCTTCATCGTTGCGCAGCATGACTCAGGGCCGCGCACGCTTTAAAATGAAGTTTGACCATTACGCGCCAGTATCGGGCGAACTGCAGAAAAAACTTACAGAGACCTACAAAAAGGACACTGTGGAACTTGCAGAAGCCTGACCTATATTATCCAAAAAGAAAAGCCCCGCAGTACGGGGCTTTTCTTTTTTTATCGTATCAACGATATATCACCTTTCAGGAAGATCTTCTCGCCATTGCTACACTTTGACTCAAGGTACCAGACGTATACATCCGGTGGCAGATCAGCTCCTTTAAATCTGCCATCCCAACCAAATGCAGGATCATTCGGAGCAAAGTTAATAACCGCATGCATAACCTCGCCCCATCGGTTGTACACGCTAAACTTGTCAACTTTGGTAACACCTTCTGCCATCGGGTAAAAGCGATCGTTAGCACCATCGCCGTTAGGCGTAAACGTGTTTGGTATGAAGAACAGATTTTCATCGCATCCAACAATGATTCGAATATCATCTGTGTCTTCGCACACTCCATTAGTCACCGTGGCAATATAAGTTATGGTCTTATAGAGCGTAGCCAACGGATCGATGCAACTATCGCAACTTAGGTGATCCAGAGGCTTCCAGGCAATAGAGATCGCTTTCGTCGTATCTGCATGCAGCTGAATAACAGCGCCTGGCGCTCCTCGCTTGTCAGGTCCCAGGTTGACTGTTGGACGTTGATGCACTCGTACTGTCTGATAAAGTGTGTCAGAAAAACACTCGTTTTCTATGATAACCACCTTATAAGTGATAGTGGTATCGGTGCTTGAAACGGGGTTCCAGATCATGCTATCGCTCAGCGCAACAGGAGGAGACCACCTATAGGACATACCTCCGTATGCACTCAACTGAACCGGATCACCGATACACACATCGATGTCTGGCCCTACGTAAGAGTTCACATTAGGTATCACAGTGATAACAACGCGATCAGTATTGCTGCAATTATTAGTGTCGGTACCCACTACAGTATAAGTTGTTGTACCAGGCGGAAAAGCTATCGGTGTAACGCAGGTAGCACACGATAGTGTACCTGCAGGACTCCATAAATAAGACTTAGCCCCGCTTACACTTAGAGGCACCTTACCACCCTCGCAAATGGTTGCATCACCTATACCGTCCACTATTGGCAGCGGTATTTCTGCTACAGTTGCACTGGCTGTATCTATGCAACCATTCGCATCCGAGCCCTGAACTTCATAAATACCAGAACCAAGGTTACCGGCATTGTTACCAAATTGAGGAGGCTGCGTATGCCATCCAAACGAATAAGGCGCTGTGCCGCCTAATGCAGTTGCGCTAGCAGAGCCCATAGTGGTTCCAAAGCAAGTCTTCGTACCGCTTGCCGATACCAGCAGCGGATCCGGTTGTTGCAAACTATCCGTAACTGCAGCCACTTTACACCCATGGGCATCAGTGACCACAACGGTGTATTTGCCAACCGGCAGGCTTGATGCGGTCGCACTAGTTTGGGAAGGAGTTGAATTCCAGGCATAGTAATATGGAATAGTACCTCCTGTGACAGTTACACTGGCAGAACCACTGCTTTCACCCCAGCACCTAACGTTTACTTTGGATGTAACCGCTGCTAACTTCGCTGGTTGACCTATAATAACCGTTGCCGTGTCGGGACAATTGTTAGTGTCTTTCACTGCTACTTTATAAGTACCCGCTGGCAAACCGGTTATGGTAGTAGTCGTTACGACCGGCGTTGTAAGCCAGGTATATGAATACGGACTTGTACCGCCTGTAGTAGCTACCGTAGCAGTACCATTACTATCCCCATAGCAATTAGCATCCACTTTAGTGGTCATTGATAGCAATGGCGCCGGATGTGTAATGGTGGCAGTTGCAGTAGCAACACAACCTTTGGCATCTGTCACGGTTACTGTATATGCACCTGCGATCATATTGGTTGCGCCCGCCGTGGTCTGTACTGGTGTTGTATTCCAGCTATAGGTATACGGACTTGTACCGCCTGCAGCCGCTACTGTAGCTGTACCATTAGCCTTTCCATTACAGGTAGCATTGGTCTTCACTGTCGATGCGGCGAGCAACGTTGGCTGCTTAACAGTATCTTTTGCTGTAGTAGTGCATCCGTTTGCATCAGTAACAGTAACTGTGTAGGTACCTGCCGGCAAACCGGTTGCTGTAGTGCCCGTTTGTACAGGAGTTGTATTCCAGCTGTAAGTGTATGGCGCAGTGCCGCCACCTGCCGTAACGCTGGCGGTACCGTTGGCACCACTAAAACAACTTACATCGGTTTTGGTTGCAGTCGCAGTGAGCAGGGTTGGCTGACCAACTGCTATCGAGTCAGTTCTTAAACAGCCTTTGGCATCGGTCACTACAACGGTATAAGTTCCTGCTGCGAGGCCCGTGGCCGTAACTGTTGTCTTAACCGGTGTGGTATTCCAGTTATAAGTATACGGCGGAGTACCACCCTGTGGAGTTACAGTAGCAGTACCGTTACTTCCACCAAAACAACTTACGTTGGTTTTCGACATGGTGCTGGTCAGCACCGTAGGTTGACCTATAACTGCGTTTACGGTTGTTACACAGCCTTTGCTGTCGGTAACCGTGGCTGTATATGTACCGGCAACAAGACCTGTTGCCGTAGCAGTAGTCTGGGCGGGAGTTGTATTCCAGCTATAGGTATAAGGCGCTATACCTCCCGCACCGGTAACGGTCGCTGTACCATTGGCACCGCCATTACAGCTCACGTCGGTTTTCGTTGTGGCCGCAGTCAACTGTGTTGGTTGTCCTACAGTAATACTTACTGTAACAACGCAGTTTTGATTGTCCGTTACAGTCACTGTGTAAGTACCAGCAGCCAGGTTAGTTGCCGTAGCCGTAGTCTTTGGTGGTATTGTATTCCAACTATAAGCATATGGAGTAATGCCACCTGCCGCCGTAACGGTCGCAGTACCATTACTGCCATTAAAACAGCTCACGTCAGTTTTCACTGCACTGGCATTAAGCTGGTTCGGTTGTCCGATCGTAACATTCGCTGTAGTGGTGCAACCGTTGGCATCAGTCACGGTCACAATATAAGTGCCATTAGCAAGACCCGTTGCAGTAACGGTAGTCTGAACCGGCGTGGTATTCCAGCTATAGGTATATGGTCCTACACCTCCTGTTGGCACTGCAGTCGCAGTACCATTGGCTCCGCTAAAGCAGGTAGCGTCAGTTTTTGTTGTTGTAGCAGTAAGCGGTGTAGGTTGCGTGATCGTAGCTGAAGCTGTTTTAGTACAACCGTGAGCATCGGTAACAGTTACTGTATACGTACCGATCGGCAACCCCGTAGCGGTAGCTGTGGTTTGCACAGGGGTTGTATTCCAGCTATAAGTATATGGAGCGGTGCCGCCTGCACCTGTTGCTGTAGCCGTACCGTTGCTGCCACCGTTACAACTCACATTTGTTTTTGTTGTCGAAGCAGTGACTGGCGTCGGCTGTCCTATTGTTGCAGTGGCTGTGCCGGTACAGTTATTCGCATCGGTAATAGTCACGGTATATGTACCAGCTGCTAGCCCGGTTGCTGTTGCGCCTGTTTGTGCAGGACTAGTATTCCAGCTATAAGTGTACGGTCCGGTTCCGCCGGCAGGAGTCACTGTAGCCGTACCATCGGCGCTGCCATTGCACAACGCATCTGTTTTGGTAGTAGTACCCGTAACCGGTGCAGGTTGACCGACTGTAGCGCTAGCTGTCGTAACACAACCCTTATTATCCGTTACCGTCACTATATAGGTACCTGCAGAAAGTCCGGTTGCTGTGATGGTTGTCTTGGGCGGTGTAGTATTCCAGCTGTATGTATATGGTGCGGTACCACCCACTGGCACAGCAGTAGCCGTTCCATTGTTTCCTCCATAACAGCTTGCGTCTGTTTTGGTAGTAGTGGCGCTCACCTGGGTCGGCTGACCAACTATGGCAGTTGCTATAGTGATACAACCATTATTATCGGTAACCGTTACAGTATATGTACCAGCCGCCAGGCCAGTAGCCGTTGCAGTTGTTTTTACAGGCGTGGTGTTCCAGCTATACGTATACGGACCGGCACCTCCTATAGGTGTTACTGTAGCAGTACCGTTGTTACCACCAAAACACGAAACATCTGTTTTAGTAGCGGTAGCAGAGAGTCCTGAAGGTTGGATAACAGTAGCTGTAGCCGTTTTGGTACAACCATTGGCATCAGTAACCGTTACGGTGTATGTGCCTGCAGGAAGCCCGGTAACTATAGAAGTGGTGGAAACCGGTGTAGTGTTCCAACTGTACGTATACGGAGCTGTACCACCTGTAGGCAAAGCAGCTACCATACCATCATTACCTGTATTACAGCTTACATCGGTTTTTGTTGTGGTCACATTCAGTACAGGTGGTTGTGTAATAGTAGTACTCGCGGTGCCAACACAATTATTAGCATCGGTTACTGTAACGGTATACGTGCCAATAGATAGCCCGGTTGCAGTAGCACCGGTTTGTACTGGCGTGGTGTTCCAGCTATACGTATAAGGCGCAGTGCCCCCACCGGCAGTTACAGTAGCCGTACCATTGCTACCGCCATTACAACTTACATTCGTCTTGCTGATCGTTGCAGACACAGCAGCAGGCTGACCAATTGTTGCCGTAGCTGTAGTAACACATCCTTTGTTATCTGTTACCGTTACAGTATAAGTACCGGCCGACAGTCCGGTTGCAGTTGCGCCTGTTTTTGCAGGCGAGGTATTCCAGCTATATGTATAAGGTGATGTACCGCCAGATGCCGTAACAGTTGCTGTACCGTTATTACCACCATTACAGCTCACGTCTGTTTTGGTAGTAGATGCACTCAGGGCAGTTGGCTGACCAACAGTTGCAATAGCTGTTGTCACACAACCTTTATTATCAGTTACGGTAACAGTATAAGTACCGGCGGCAAGACCTGTTGCTGTAGCTGTAGTTTTAACAGGTGTTGTGTTCCAGCTATATGTATAAGGAGACGTACCGCCAGATGCTGTTGCAGTTGCGGTACCATTAGCACCATTATTACACGAAACATCTGTATTAGTAGCAGATGCTGCCAGTGCTGTTGGCTCACCTATAGTCGCCATCGCCGTTTTGACACAGCCCTGGTTATCGGTAACTGTGACGGTATATGTACCAGCAGCCAAACCGGTAGCAGTAGCCGTGGTTTGTGCTGGTGTTGTGTTCCAACTATACGTATAAGGAGCTGTACCACCACCTGCTGTTACGGTAGCTGTACCATTGCTTCCACCATTACAACTCACGTCGGTTTTAGAAGTTGTAGCTGTAAGCACGGCTGGCTGAGTTATAGTCGTGCTTGCGGTTATCGTACAATTGTTTGCATCCGTTACTGTTACAGTATAAGTACCGGCTGCAAGCCCTGTCACTGCACTTGTAGTTTGTACTGGGCCGGTATTCCAGCTATAAGTATAAGGTGCAGTGCCACCACCAGCAGTTACAGTAGCAGTACCATTCGAGCCTCCATTACAGCTTACATTCGTCTTGCTGATCGTTGCAGAAACGGCAGTTGGCTGACCAATTGTTGCCGTAGCTGTAGTAACGCAGCCTTTGTTATCTGTTACCGTTACAGTATAAGTACCGGCCGACAATCCCGTCGCCGTAGCAGCAGTTTTTACAGGCAAAGTATTCCAGCTGTAAGTATATGGAGACGTACCACCAGAAGCGGTTGCGGTTGCGGTACCATTATTACCACCATTGCAGCTCACATCTGTTTTGGTAGTAGATGCACTCAGTACAGTTGGCTGGCCAACTGTTGCAGTCGCAGTTGTTACGCAGCCTTTATTATCTGTCACGGTAACAGTATATGTACCAGCTGCAAGACCTGTTGCAGTCGCTGTTGTTTTTACCGGCGTTGTATTCCAGCTATAAGAATAAGGAGATGTACCGCCGGATGCTGTTACAGTTGCGGTACCATTAGCCCCACCATTGCATGAAACATCTGTATTAGTAGCTGTTGCAGCCAGCGCTGTCGGCTGACCAATGGTAGCAGTTGCTGTTTTGATACAGCCTTGGTTGTCTGTCACTGTAACAGTATAAGTACCTGCAGCCAAACCTGTGGCGGTTGCCGTTGTTTGTGCCGGCGTTGTGTTCCAGCTATAAGAATAAGGAGCGGTGCCACCACCAGCCGTAACCGTGGCTGTACCATTGCTGCCGCCATTACAACTCACATCGGTCTTTGTTGTTGTGGCAGTTACCGCAGTAGGTTGAGTAATAGTTGCTGTGGCTGTCGTAGTACAATTATTGGCATCGGTTACAGTTACTGTATATGTCCCTACTGAAAGACCTATTGCAGTAATTGTCGTTTGCGCCGGCGTTGTATTCCAGCTATATGTATAAGGCGATGTGCCACCGGACGGTATTGCAGTCGCGGTACCATCATTACCACCATTACAGCTCACATTCACCTTGGTAGTGGTTGCGGTCAATGCTGCAGGCTGCCCGATAGTTGCTGTTGCCGTAGTCGTACAGTTGTTGGCATCTTTCACCGTTACTGTATAAGTACCGGCAGAAAGCCCCGTTGCAGTAACGGTAGTTTTCGCAGGCGAAGTATTCCAGCTATAAGTATACGGCCCGGTACCACCCGCCGGCACTGCGGTGGCAGTACCATTATTACCACCAAAACAGCTAACATCTGTTTTTGTGGTGGTTGCCGTCACTTGTGTTGGCTGCGTGATCGTTACACTAGCTGTTGTCGTACAACCACTTGAGTCCGTCACGGTAACAGTATATGTGCCAGCAGCAAGACCGGAAACAATTGCTGTGGTTTTTACAGGTGTTGTAGTCCAGCTATAAGTAAATGGAGCAGTACCTCCTGCTGGCAATGCCGCAGCTGTACCATTATTACCACCAAAACAGCTCACGTTAGTTTGTGTAGTTGTTGCCGTAAGCAACGCCGGTTGTTTAACCGAATCGGTGGCAGATTTTGTACAACCCAGGCTATCTGTTACGGTCACAGTATAAGTACCGGCAGCAAGACCTGTCGCTGTTGCTGTCGTTTGAACAGGCGTCGTGGTCCAGTTATAAGAATACGGGATCTTACCTCCTGAAGGTGTGGCAGTTATCATACCATCACTTAATCCAAAACATGAAACCCGTTGTTTGGTTGTCGCGACCGAAATATTACTGGCCCTTATCGTAATACTGTCCTTCCGCGGACAGCCATCACCATTCGTAGCCGTTACATAGTACTTGTTATTGACTGGTAGTGTTACAACAGGGTTGGCACAAGTCGAGCAGCTAAGGCCTGTTGTGGGCGTCCAGCTGTAGGTAATTGGTGTAGAAGTTGCTACGGTAGATGTATTGAGCTGCAGCGTTGTTCCGTTACAAACAGTAGTATCGTTGTTGGTGATATTTACTGATGTGCTTGAGACAGTAACCTGCGTAAAGATCGTATCAGGACAACCAAACCCTGTGTAGGGATTGAGTATTACAGCATACTTTGTATTTGCAGTAGGTGTGTTGAATACCCCCACCTGGCCGGTGTCCAGCAAAGTGGTTAAAGTTGAATCTCTCCATTCATAATCCTGGAAGCCGGGCGGAGCCGTGATGGAGAATGTTGGCGACGTACTACATACTACTGTATTTGTAGGTAACAATCCGCAGTTCAGATCCACATAACCGTAACCAAAGTGAGCGCCCAGGGAGCAGTCACCGGAAGCGAAATCGACCGCAACGGTTCTGCCTGCATAGTTCGAAAGATCGATACTGGCCGTGGTCCATGACTTATACCAAATAGTTGAGGTTGAAGTAGATCCTGCCTGCAGAAAACCGGGGAGTGCAGACGAGGCAACAAACTTGAAGTAACTACAAGGCACTATTATGTTGGTAGCTGAGTCATAGGCCTTTACCTCAAACCTTGGCTGTTCGGACGTATCGTGACCCGGATCTTCAAACACCACCGCATAGCGGAATATGATACTGTAATTATTGACACCTGCCGGAACCTGGACATAATAACGCGCCCTTTCCGCCTGGGAGTTTACGTTATCATTTCCCAATCTCATTGAATACACACCCCCACCCGGCGCCACGATCGGGAAGCCGCCGTAAGGATCAACGCCGGTACCGCTGGTTATGACGTGCCGGTTATTAACCGGACCCGCCTGCAGCGTGTTGGCGTTAATGGGGCAACACGACCCCGTGTATAATTTCCAGTTTGTGAAATTCCCCATTTCCAGGCCAATGTTCGGAGGACAAACAATCGACGTCTGGCCGTACGAGCTGAAACAGGCGAAACAGAAAAGAAAGAAAAGAAGCAGAATAACGCTAGATCGCTTCATGCGGTTTTCATTTTAACAAGAGATAGGCTTGTTAAAGAAAATAAAAAACCACACCAAGGTCTCTTATTCCTCAAGTATATCTCTCTCCCTTAAAAATGTTTATATCCCTTATAAACCCCTAAATTATTATTTTTTTTGTACATGGCATACTCTAAACCAGAGAGAACTGAAAAAATCACATAGAAACCTTGCCTAATAATAACTCATAACTCACCCAAAGGCCGCCATGGTGGCTAAGCTCGGCAATATTTAAAGTTTTTTCATCAGTCAATTCACACAACCATTATTTTTGCTTCGGACCGACCGAAAAAACTATGGCGCTGACCTTTAAGTGTACAAAAGGAATATTCTTAATGACAATATTGACGGTGCTTGTAATCAAGACATCGGCGCAAAACACCCAAAACCCTGACAGCCTCTTTTCCATGGCGCGCACAGCGGCCTATGATCATAAAGACTACTCATCGGCTATCACATTAAGCAAACAGGCACTGCAAATAGCACCCAACTATACAGACATTGCTGTCTTTCTTGGGCGTATATATACATGGAACAAGCAAACTGATAGCGCTCGTTATTACTTCGACCTGGCTCTGCAGCAGAAGCCTGGCTATGAAGACGCCCTTTCGGCGTATGCCGATCTTGAATTCTGGAACAAAAACGACTCAGCTGCGCTGGCCCTGGCCAACGAAGGCCTGGCCAAAAATCCCACATCTCAGCAGTTGCTGGTCCGAAAGGCTACCGTACTAGAATCGATGAGGCAATATGAGGAAGCGGCCCTGCTGGCTGACTCCGTTCTGACATTAGATAAGGGCAACCAGGACGCGCGCGCTTTGTTAACCCGCCTTTACGGCTTCCTGTCAAAAAACAGGGTAGGCATCAAGTATGACTATACGTATTTTGACGAGCAATTCCCGGATCCGTGGCATATGCTGGCAGTAGACTATACACGTCAAACCAACATGGGTTCGATAACCGCTCGCGTTAACTATGCTAATCGCTTTGCCAACGACGCCGTGCAATACGAGTTGGAAACCTATCCGCGGATTTCGAGAACTTTTTATGCTTATGTCGCTGCTGCTTACTCGTCAGACACCATTGGCATATTCCCTAAATGGAGATTAGGCGCATCGCTATTTGCCAACCTGCCGCACGCGTTTGAAGCAGAAGCTGGTATTCGCTACCTGTATTTCGCGGGCGATGCTAACGGCACAGATTTCTACACGCTCTACCTAGGCAAATACTATCATAAATTTCTCTTTGGCGCACGTGTATACCTGACACCTAACCCAACAGCTACATCGCAGTCATACAACGCTATAGCACGCTATTATTTCGGCGGCGCCGACGACTACCTGAATTTCCTGGTAGGTTATGGTATCTCACCCGATGACAGAAACTCTGCACCTCTTATTAATATTAACACCGGCCAGCTGAAAAGTTACCGGGGCGAACTGATCTTCAGAAAGCTGATAAAACGCATGAATATCCTGACGCTCAACCTGTCATTACAAAACCAGGAATTTACACGCGGCACCGAGGTGATAAAAGGCAACCAAATACAAGCGGGCATCGGTTACATACGCAGGTTCTAAGGTTTCTTGGCAGGCGCAGCTGCGGCAGCGGGACCAAACCCCTGGCGAGTCATCTCACCCCAGCTCTTCTTCTTGCGTATCAAATCAATATACCCCTTAATACCAGCCCATACGCCGAAGGGATGGAAATAGAAAGGTTCAGTCATACCAGTAAGCAATAGTTTCATCATGTCTGTCCGCCTGCGGTATTGGTTGAAGGTTATTACCTCCATCAGCGCAGCAAACGACGAATACATGTAACCGAACGAGATAATGAATACCAGCAAGGCTATGAATATTTGCCAGTCTATTATCTGCAGGTACACCATTATCAAAAATGCGATGGTGCCAAAGAACTCGATCAAGGGCGCCAGCATCTCGAAGAAGAACCAATACGGATAACTCAGCATGCCCAGCAGGCCATACTTCGGGTTAAAGAACATCACCTTGTGGATCTTCATTGTCTCTATCGTACCGCGCATCCAGCGGTTGCGCTGGCGGCCAAGTATTTTCTTCGATTCAGGTGCTTCGGTCCAGCATAGCGGATCAGGAATGTAGGCAACTTTATACTTTACATTTTGCTCCT
The DNA here is from genome assembly GCF_029269745.1 of Polluticoccus soli. Classification (NCBI taxonomy): domain Bacteria; kingdom Pseudomonadati; phylum Bacteroidota; class Chitinophagia; order Chitinophagales; family Chitinophagaceae; genus Polluticoccus; species Polluticoccus soli. The sequence continues at coordinate 110,066 of NZ_JARJHT010000003.1, forward strand.
CCATATACCTGCGCATGCGTACTACCAGCTCCATATCTTCACCTACTGTGTTGTGATTGTACCCACCTGCTTTTATAGCTATGTCTTTATTGAATGCACCAAACGCGCCCGAGATCAACAGCAGCCCGTTCAGTCTTGCCCATGCCATGCGCCCCAGCAGAAAGGCTCTGATATATTCCAGCGACTGCATGCGCGCGTAGTAATTCTTTGGGAGATTGATCTTTACCAGCCTACCATCCTTGATCTCGCACGAGTTCGCAATGCGCACTACCCCACCTGTAGCGATCACCTTCATGTCCGTCTCTTCCATGAAAGGCTTGATCATCTTCATCAGCGAGTCCTGCTCCAGTATACAGTCCACGTCTATACACACTATGAGGTCGTGACTGCTAACATTGATACCCACGTTCAGCGCATCAGCCTTGCCGCCATTCACTTTGTCAACCACCACTAGTTTTTTGTATACCGGATTCTTACTCTTGTAGACACCACGCACTTCTTTGGTTTCTATCTGGTAGCGCACAAAAAAATCTATCTTCTCCAGCTGGTACGCGTCTATCAGCTTTTGCAGGCTGTCATCTTTACTGCCATCATTGATGATGATCACCTCGAGGTGGTTATAGTAAATAGACAGCAGCGAACGCACATTCTCAATAATAGTAGCTCCTTCGTTATATGCAGGCGCAAGGATGCTCACCGACGGATCGTGCGGCGACGACACCAGCAACCTGTAATCAGTAAACTCATTATTGCGAAGGTATTTTTGTGTTTCGCCAATGGAGAAGAAACCGATAAGCAGATAGGACAAAAGCAACAATACAGAATAAATGAATATCCCATAGGTCAGCAGATCGATGGCAATTTCATAGTTCATCTCTTCAGCTCGTATTTTACATGGTTATAGATATGCAGATACGGCACTGGTTGCAGCTCTGCCCGCGCAGCCAACACCTCAAAACCGTTGCTGCAATTCCGGGCGATAGCACGCGCGCTTTCCAGCTTCAGCAGGTCATCGGGATTGTCAAGTTCCAACTGCAGAAAAGGCAGCTCCTCATCTCCGCTTATCTTGAACAACTGTTGCAATATGGCTCTTTTGTTGGCAGGTGTTTCTATCGGGTAGTGTTGCACCAATATGCCTGTTGTAGACAAGTTGGCCAACCGTGCGAGTGTGATAATGGCTTGCAGGCGAATGCGATCGTTGGTGTGATCGAGGCAATGCACTACATCATCGTGCACCTGCAATTGATAATATATCTCTGCCAGCCTTAGTGCAAACAACACCACATATTCGTTTTCCGATCTTATCCAGCGCAGCAGTCCCGGCATATCCTGTGGGTTCAGTGCCTTCAGTTGTTCGAGTATTTTTAGTTGTTGCCAGTCTGTAAGCGGATAGGTCAGTGTGTCAAGAAAGTCGAGTCCGTCGAAACCCGAAAAAGTGATCAATGCAGTTTGCGCCTCGGTACGGATATTCTCATTCTCGCTGTTGGTATGCACGGCTATCTTATCCTTCATGTCCACCTCGTTCATCATATACAGCTCGTATATGCCACGGGCTTTTTTGTACCAGCGTTTATCATGAAATTTATCGAGCGAATCTTTTTTCAGATCCAGTTGCTCGTACAACCGAGATATGTTCATAGCAGCCCCACCCGTCAGGTTCTTCCGGGTCGATATGAGCTGGTTGACTGCAAACTGGCGGTTGACAGGCAGTTCCAATTCTTTCCGAAGATCGGGGGTGACGTAAATGTGTCCACCTTCTTCATCCAATAACGCCTCCCCTATCCATTCGTCTAATATATCGGCTATTTTCTGGCGTTTAAAAAAGCGTTGCTTTTTCTGATACAGGTAGGTATAGATCATCAGCACTATAATAGCAGTAGTGCTGCCAAAAACTATGGCCGCGCCATACAATCGCTCGGTGGTAATAAAATCCAGAAAAGTTTCCCCAGGTGACAAATCTCTCGTGTTATCTAGTTAATAGTTATCGCTTCAGCTGCCTTTTGATACGGATGGTCAGCTCTGTGAGGCTAAAGGGTTTGGTCACATAATCATCAGCGCCCAGTTCAAATGCTTCTTCAACAATATTCTCCTGTCCCATAGTCGAGAACACGATCACAGGTATCTTTTTAGACGTGATACTTTTCACTTTGGCCACGATCTCCAGTCCCGATGCATAGGGCATCATCATATCGGTAAGCACAATATCAGGCATATGCTCTTCTATTCTTTCAAGCGCTTCTTTTCCATCATTGCAGCATATCACCTCAAAACCTTCCTTTTTGAGCTTCAGCTCCACCGTTTTTTGTATCAGCGAATCATCTTCGGCTACCAGGATCTTCATTCCGTTTTAATAAATTTTTTCAAAGATATATTGCGAGCTTCACTGCTGCACAAAAAAATCACCTGTAGGCTACTGCCCTTCGGTGATATAGTTTGTTCCGGCGCACCGGAATTCAACAGCGATGTACAATTAAAAATACACATTTCGCCCCATAATTAAGTCTCATGTTCCGGTGGCTACCTCCGCAGCTGGGGAATCTGCGCGTAGATTTTAGTAACAGGAATGCTTTATTTTTTTAACTTGTAGTGATATATACTTACAAGTTTCATTCTCTGTTGGTTATGCGCTGCATCTCGTTCGCTATATTTTTTTTAATTTCTTTTGTTGCTACTGCACAAATACGCCCTGCCGAAAACGACACCCTAAACTACAGGCTCGTAGGCTTTTCCGTGCCTGCGCAACCAAAAACCGGATCTTACCTGTTGGAAATAGCTGAAGGCAGGTTCAACAATGATTATGATTTTCAGAAGAACATAATTTACAGTAAGGCATATCCTGCAAATAGGATAGTAGAAACGGTACCCGCTTTTGGCAAAGAGTACACATGGCGCATATCTTACCTGAATAAGCGCCAGCGCCCGAACAACAAAACGCCGTTACGTCACTTTGTCACTGGCTATTTAGCTTTCACAGACACTGCGAGATTCAGGTATAGAATAATCGATACCGCAACAGCTCATAAAGACCTTATTATATTTCACGATGCTTCGCGCGCCGCGTACGACATGAGCGGAATGCCTGTGTGGTTTCTACCGGCAATAGGCGATGTCATCGATAGCCTGACCAGTATTCGCGACATGGAAATCACGCCGCAGGGCACCATCACTTTTTTGGCAGGATCTAAAGCGGTGGAGGTGAACTACGACGGCGAATTACTCTGGATGGCGCCGAACGATGGACGTGTTAGCAATGACACCTCCGAGTATTATCATCACGAATTCACACGACTCGCAAATGGCAACTATATGGTTGCCGGCCATGAAAGTGGCCTGCGGGAAATACCAAAGGGATTTGATACTACACAGTTAACGCAAGATCGGCTGGTTTCAAAGGACGGCAAACGATACATATTTAGCAGACAAGGCACTTTAATAGAATACGATCCGGCAAAAAATGTGGTGTGGTCATGGCGTTCATCGCAGTATTTCTCAAATGCCGACATATTTGGAGACAACCTCCAGTCGATAGCCAATACGCACATGAACGCGTTTTACTTCGACGAACTGCAAAGAGCTGTGTACGTCAGTTTCAGGGATCTGAGCCGCGTGATAAAAATCAAATACCCGGAGGGCGTAGTGATCGCCGAATATGGTCAATCTATACACGGAGAACCCAGGCAGGGAAATGGAATGTTTTACGGCCAGCACTGCTGCCGGGTCAACGCCAACGGCCAATTGTACCTGTTCAACAACAACATTCCATTTACGAAGGATAAGAGAAGGCGGGATGTTAAAGGGATCATATCCACTGTTGCTATTTACGACGAACCAAAGAATGAAAGCGGATCGCTGACAAAAGCATGGGAGCAGACCTGCAATATCGACACGTTTGCAGCTTATTCATCAGTAGGCGGAGGAAGCGTGTATGAACTTGGCGACGGAGCAATACTTGTGTCCATGGGGTCTGTTAACAGGGATTATATAGTTGGCCAGGATAAGAAGATCGTATGGAACGCGGTGTTTGAAATGAAGAACGGTGAAAACTGGATGCCTTATGCCAATTATCGCTCTAGCCCGGCAGATCATCGCAAGTTCTTGCAATTGATATTCAAATAGTTGAGAGGACGGGGCGAAAAATTAACAAATATTTCTTTTTTAACTGAAAGTTCTATAAATTAGTAAAACCATTACATTAAACTTAATCATTTTCCGTTGACATATCAATCGGTGCTTATGAAAAAAATTACACTATTTGCTCTCTTACTTTTATCCACTCAGGCTTACAGATCCCAGGCCCAGTGTTCAACGTCTTCTACCCCGGGTTCCTATTGTGGTTCTGGCGATGCCATCGACGCATTCTCGCTTGCGGGTGTTCCAACAACCGGCAATAGCGGCTGCAGCAACTCATCGGGATATATATTTTTCAATGCGCCCGTGAGGACCCTGACCATAGGTCAAACTTATCCATGGACTGCTACTGTGGGTGGCAGCTCGTGGACAGAAGGCTTTGCGATATGGATCGATCTAAACAACAACGGTCAATTCGAATCAACGGAGCAGCTTGCATCAACCCCCGCGGCCTATAGCCACAGCGGGACAATAACGATACCAAGCACAGCTACACCGGGTACCAATATCAAAATGAGAACCCGTTGCCAGTATGCAACTCAAATGTTAGCCACTGATGCTTGTACAACTTTAAGCTGGGGTGAAACCGAAGATTACAACGTGACGCTGGCCTCTGCCTGCCCGCTGCCTACTGTGTCCGCGCAGCCTCAAAACCGCACTACCTGCGAAGGTCAGAACGTGCAGTTTAGCGTGACTGCGACCAGCGCTGCAAGCTACCAGTGGCAGGTAAATCCCGGTACTGGCTGGTCAAATGTAGCTGGCGCCAACTATTCAGGCGCAACTGCCAATACACTTGCCATCACCAACGTAACAATTGCTTTCAACACACGCCAATACCGTTGTATCGTTACGGGCAACTGTAGCAACCCTGTAACTTCAGCAGTTGCTACACTCACCGTTAATGCCGGTCCGTCGATCACATCGCAAACACTGGCAGACACTATTTGCCACAATGCGATAACATCGCTGAACGTTAACACCGCAGGTACAATAAGCGCTTACCAGTGGGAAATGGCTATAGCTACAGTTGGCATATTCAGCCCTGTACCTAACCAATACCCATTCTCTGGCGCTAATACAAAAACACTGACCATCGTACCGGTTCCCGATACGCTTAATGATTACATCTTCAGGTGTGCTGTTATCGGCGGCCAATGCCCTAATCTGAACTCTGCTCCGATACCAATGAATGTGATCGAGTCTCCTGTATTTATTGAAGACCCGCAGGATCAGCATATCCAGCCAACTGCCGATGCGCTGTTTACAGCTAAAGGCACACAAGGCATGGCAATAGTTTACTACTGGCAGGCAAGCGCCGATGGTATCAACTACTCAAACATTTACGACAACGCGTTGTATGCTAAAACCAAGACTCCGGAACTGCTGGTAAAAGCAGCGCCACTGTCTATGGCCAACTGGCATTTCCGTTGTATCATTAAATCTGCCGATCCACAATGCGGCCTTTATTACGACACAAGTAAGTCGGCTCAGCTGAAAATGGTCATCCTGCCATCTGGTGTAAATGAACTGGCAAGCGAGCAAAGTGAGATCGTGGTTTATCCTAACCCAGCTACAGGTGGTGAATTGTTCATCAGCACAACGGCTAAAATAGAAGGTGCTTTGAGAGCAACTGTGATAGACAAACTGGGTCGCGTACTCTATTCTTCAGACATCAACCTGTCTAACAGCAATAAAGCGGCAACCATAGATGTAAGCCATCTTACTCCAGGTGTTTACAACCTTCAGCTCACCAATGCAGAGGGCACGTTAAACAGCACTACTACCTTTACGAAACAGTAAGTCAATTCCATACAGATGATAAAGCCCCTCTCCAGGGGCTTTATTTTTTTGCCCATATGAAGCAACTGTTCAGTATGGCATTTGATTTATACAAACAATGCTGTATTCAGCTTGACGGGAGCGTGTTATGAAAACTAATATCAACGGCTTATCTGCAGAGGCAATTGGGGCGAGCAGCTTGTATAACATCCTTATGCAAGCCCCTGTTGTGTTTAGCGTTACAAAGGGAGAAAACCATGTTTTGTACCTGGTTAACGATGCGGCATATAAACTTTGGGGCAAGGGGCCGGACATGATAGGGAAACCACTGCTCGAAGCACTTCCCGAACTGAACGATCAGGAAATCAAGGAATTGTTCGATCACGTATACAATACAGGGGAAACCTATTCCAGCAAAGCTGTGCCTATAACCTCTTTCGCCACCGGGAAAGCTGAGCGGTTCTACTTCGACATTGTCTATCAGCCCTATTATGAAGTAGGAAACGACACACCGGCAGGCGTCGTAAGTATTTCCTACGATGTAACATTCATGGTACAATCGCAACAGAACGTAGAAGAAAGCGAGGAGCGTTTCCGCACAATGGCCAATTCCATTCCACAGCTGGCCTGGATGACCGACGCACAAGGATGGATATATTGGTATAACGACCGCTGGTACGATTACACCGGAACATCGCCCGAAGAGATGGTGGGCTGGGGATGGAAGAAAGTACACCATCCCGATATGGTAGACCGCGTGGTTGAGCGTTTCGCCGAGGCTATCGAAACTGGCCAGCCATGGGAAGACACCTTTCCTTTGCGCAGTAAGAATGGCGACTACCGCTGGTTTCTCTCCCGCTCCATCCCGGTGCGAAAAAAAGACGGATCGTTGCTTGGTTGGTTTGGCACGAACACTGATATAACAGAGGAGCGGGAAATAAAAGAAGCTTTACAGCAGAGCGAAGCCAATCTGCGCAACCTGGTATTACACGCGCCGGTAGCTATGGCTATCGGAAGCGCCCCGGATTTCGTAGTAGAAGTAGCCAATACCCGCATGCTGGAGATCTGGGAAAAGCAAGCTGACGAAATAATAGGGCGTCCGGTTTTTGAGGTATTGCCGGAGGCAGGCGAACAAGGGCTGCGACAGGTAATACAAAGGGTCTATGCCACAGGAGAGCCATTTACTGCCAACGAGATGCCCGTTTCATTACCGCGAAACAATAAGCTGGAAACAGTGTTTCTGAACTTTATTTACGAGCCGATCAAAAACGCCGATGGAACAGTCAGCAAGATAGTCGCTGTAGCGACCGACGTGACAGAACTGGTATTAGCCCGCAAAAAGGTTGAAGAAAGCCACAAAGAAGCTCAATTCGTGATGGATACTGTACCACAGATCATTTGGCTGGCGCTGCCTGATGGCTATCACTACTATTACAATAAGCAATGGACCAACTACACCGGCCTCAGTTTTACTGACACCCAGGGTGAAGGATGGAACGATGTCTTCCATCCTGATGACCAGGAACGAGCCTGGGAAAAATGGTCGCATAGCCTGGAAACCGGTGAACCTTACGAGATCGAATACCGGCTACGGCGATATGACGGAGAATACCCCTCGTTCCTGGGGCGCGCAGTACCAATAAGGGACGAAGCAGGGATTATTGTCAAATGGTTTGGAACGGGTACGGAAATAGATGATCAGAAAACATTTGAACGAACTCTGGAACAACGGGTAAAAGAAAGCACCAAAGAATTGCGGCAAAGCAATAGCGAGCTTCAGCAATTCATTCATATGGCCTCTCACGATCTTAAAGAACCTGTGCGTAAGATCACTGTGTTCATCAGTCAGCTGCAGGCACACCTTAAGGAGCAGCTTGACGAAAAAAGCAAGTTCTATCTTGGCCGGGTGCAATCAGCAACTACCCGCATGTTCTCTATTATCCACGGTGTACTCAACTATTCAGTTGTTGCGGCAAAAGAAGAGGCATATGAATTAGTGAACTTGAATAAGGTGGTGAAAGATGTCAAAGACGATCTTGAATTAAGGATCCAGGACAAAGCGGCAACTATCAACCACACAAATTTACCGGAACTGAAAGGAGCACAGGTAATGCTGCACCAGGTCTTCTACAACCTCATCAGTAATTCATTAAAGTTCTCAAGAGCCGATGCTGCCCCCGTCATCAACATATCATCAGAGATCGTATCCCGCGATAACAAAGTTTGTGCACGCATACTGGTAAAAGACAACGGCATTGGTTTTGAGCAAAAATATGCCGAGAAGATATTTGGAAGCTTTACCCGCCTGCACACAAAAGATGAATACGAAGGAGCTGGCCTTGGACTATCGCTCTGTAAAACGATCATTGAGCGACACGAAGGATCGATCAAAGCTACAAGCGCCGAGGGTGAAGGAACTGAGTTTGAGATCATGCTGCCGATGAAAAGTTAAAAGAAGGCTTATCAATGTAAAACAACAATTTGGTTTCGCAGGCTGCACACTAAAACCAAACTGGCAATTCAGGTTAAATACCGAATTTGGCATAGCTATTGTTACATAAAGTAAAATTCCATTTTCGGTGAAACCACTATCAGCCCTTTGCTGCCTCTTTTTATTCCTTAGTTCATGCACAAAGGATACAATAACACAAGAAGCCGGTGTAAGATATTTCTACAATGACCTGCCTGTCAACCTTATCGTGGACATCTATCATATTCCAGACGCCGGCACAACAGCAACGGAGTACATCCAACACATCTTTATTAAAAAAATGTCGGTACCTGCGCATGCAACAGTTACTATTGGTGACGATGGTATGAAAAATGGGGAGGTCTATGATTGTGACTGGTACTCGGCTGACTATAAATATTCGGGCTGGAACCAATACGGCTTTGCTCCCCGTTTTACTTATCAGCAGAGAGGCGAAAAAACAAAGACATTTGCAGCGGGTCCATCAAACAACAGGCTGATCTGCCTTAGTGGAAACGCCAAACAAACAGTATGGAGAACTGTTGGCGCTTTTGATAAAGATGGGAATGATATATGGAACATACTCCCTGACTCTGAGAAATATCATGTAGTAGTGATAGACTGGGCCAGGAAAGTGACAGATTCAAATTACATTATCCCGGATGGTGCTATCAGGCAGGCAGAATATGTACTTCATGATTCTTCTTTTGTACTGCTTGTTCCCGGAACGAGTACACAACCCAGCCTTAAACTGACTACGGAGCTGAATTTAAAAGTGCCTCATCCACCGGTACATACTGACAGCCTTTATTATTCGTTCAGGTACAACAATGGAGGTCTGGTGAAAGACAAGGGATATTATTACCTGGTCAAAAAGACCGAACTGCGTTATTAGTTATATAAAACTCAAAGTATGCGTGCGATAGTATTTCTGCTTTTGCCTGTTCTCTTCTCATTCTTAGCGTGTAAAAAAAATGATCTGCCTCCCAACGATTATAAATGTACGATACAATGTAATGAGCAATCAGTGGAGCCCGAGTTCCGAAATTACACGGACAGCATGTTGGACACCGTAGTGTATAAACATTACGTACCCAATGGCAAATTTGACAGTTTTATAAAAGATATTACTTACTACGACAAAGCAACGGTAGAAAGTCATTATAGCCTGAACAGTAAATATGACTACGAGGTCATTGTAGTTGGGGTAGATACTTTCAGGATATGGGGTTTCGTCAACACGCCGAAATCTGAAGAAATGTGGTGCGGACCGCATGGTGGTGCAGGGCTGCATTGCTACTACAACCAGGACATGTTAATGGTGGATAAGGACACGGTGCACCCATATAGCGGACAATATGTTTCAAAGATCATTTTATCCAAAAAATAGACCGCCGCAGCAATGGAAGCTAAAACCGGCCCTGAAAGTGTATTTTTTTTAAAGAACTTAGCCTAACGCCTCGATATTCTTGGCCGGACTACAGACCTCTCTCGAAGAATTCATTTTTTGACTATATAGAATAAAATTTGTATTTTTGTTATTGTAAAAAGCAGGGGCTTCTACAAGTTTGTTGACAAGAGATCGAGCTTTGGAAAACAACCCCAAAACGACAACAAATGACGACAAATCGGGATTTGCCACAGGTTGAAAAAAGGCTCAAAACGGGCAAAAAAAGCTAACAAATTGAAAAGGGAATCGTTGCCGGCATTGAGTTTCGGCGAGTAACAAATGACAGTAGCTGTAACAAAATAAAAAGCGCCAATTTATTGACGCCAGGTAAAGGCAGTAGCCCCAACAGGAAGTTTCTCGAACTATTTCATAGAGTATCTAAAGTTGATGCTGCACGAGAGGCTGACGTGTAGAAGGGCTGGATTTATGATGCAACATATGAAATTGTTTTTGGGTCACTTACCTTTAAAAAATAAATACGCCATTAAGCATAATCTACAATATGGTTGATCCATCACACACCGGGAAACACATTCAATATGTCACAAATTTTCAAGATTTTGTTTCTGCACCATTTAAGGGAGATATTAATGCGATCTGCTGGACCCGTACTCTACGAGGTGATTTTTCCGAGATTGTTAAACAAGTAGCACTAACCGGAAATATAACAGAAATCGGACCAGAGGAAATTTGCGATCTTCCGTTGAGTGAACAGGGGCAGCTTGCTCGTGAAATCCTTTTAAACGATTTGAAAATATTGAACGCTCACGGCGCTTCGCCCATCATAAATGTGGTCAAGTGTTATGACCGGGACGACACTTATCCTTTTTTTCCAACTGATGTTTATTCGTTCCATGTTGATCGCTCTCCCATTCCTGTCGACACCATTTTATGCACTTATTATGGTGCCCCCAGCGAGATATTGCCTAATACACAAGGCCAGAAGAAAATTCTTATTCCGGAGATACGTGATAGACTCAGGAAGCTATATCAGGGAGCAGATGATGATTTTGAATCATTCTTAAGTGAACATTTCTTTGATCTGCATTATCAAGCCATGCCTGATGCACATCCCATAAGTTTAGGCCTGGGTAATATGTGGCGGCTGGCGGTTGATCATCCTGAAAGTCTGGTTCCTGCTTGCATCCATCGCGCACCAGATGAAAAGGGACTGCATCGGCTACTGATGATCTGTTGAACGTAACTATAAGAACAGGTTTATTCCTGTAAAATTCGATACTCTTGTTCGGGTATAAAACGAAAGCCGCTCTTTGAGCGGCTTTTATCGTCAGTAGCCTCGTCAGGAATCGAACCTGAATCTGGAGCTTCGGAAACTCTTATACTATCCATTGTACTACGAGGCCGCGTATACTGAACAATTGTAAAAATAAGATTCAGTAAAATAAAAAGGGCAACTAAATTAGTTGCCCTTTTTCGTACCACGTACGGGATTCGAACCCGTGATTCCTCCGTGAAAGGGAGGCGTCTTAACCCCTTGACCAACGCGGCGTTTCCCGTTTGGGACTGCAAAGATAAGAGGTGTTTTCTTATCTCCAAAACTTTTTGAAAAATTTTTAGCAGCTCATCATCGCATTGATGATCCCAAGGAATTCATCAGCCTTCAAAGACGCGCCACCAATAAGGCCTCCGTCTACATCAGGACATGAAAATAACTCTGCAGCATTTGATGGTTTGCAGCTACCGCCATAGAGTATAGATGTATCATCTGCAACTTCTTTACCATATTGAGCAGCAACTACATTGCGTATGTGAGCATGCATATCCTGCGCCTGCTGAGAAGATGCAGTGCGACCTGTACCGATAGCCCAGATAGGCTCATAAGCGATCACTACATTCTTCAGCTCTTCAGCAGTAAGGTGAAACAAACCGGCTTTGATCTGCGCTTCAACAAATTCGTTTTGTGTATCAGCATCGCGTATCTCCAATGGCTCACCGCAGCAGAAGATCACACGCAGACCATTTTCCAGTGCCTGTGAAGTTTTCTTCGCCAGCAACGCATCGCTTTCTTTGAAATATTCACGGCGCTCAGAGTGACCAATGATCACGTTGCCTGCACCAACACTCTTCACCATAGAGGCCGATATTTCGCCTGTATAGGCGCCTGAAGCCTCGCTATAGCAGTTTTGTGCAGCCAGGGTGATGTTGGCCTTGCCTTGCAGCTGCTGTGCTGTTTGCGCCAGGTGAACGAACGGCGGAGCTATTACCACTTGCTTAGTTTCAGTTAAAGCAGGAAGACCAGCAAGAATACCGTCAACAAGGCTTTTACCTTCTTCCAGGTTGAGATTCATTTTCCAGTTGGCTGCAACTATCTTTTTACGCATTGTATGTAACTATTATTAAATGTGGTTAAGAATTATGATTGCGCGAATGTGTCGCGTTGAGATTTTGTCTTGTCGAATATGTATTGAAGCATTTTAATTTCAACTTCTGAGAGTTGTTTGCTTCTTCTGCCCATCATGCGGTTGGCCGTTTCAGTCGCCTTATCGAAACGGTAAGTAGTTAGCCCCTCTGCCCCACCCCAACAAAAAGAAGGGATAAAACTGGCAGGAAAACCACCTCCATAGATGTTAGCGGAAACACCTACAACGGTGCCAGTATTAAACATCGTATTGATACCAGCTTTTGAATGGTCCCCCATCAACAAACCACAGAAGTTAAGACCAGTCTTGACGCTCTTGTTCAGCTGCTCGTTCCAGACCTTTACTTCGTCGTAGTTGTTCTTCAGGTTAGAGCAATTGGTATCAGCACCAAGGTTGCACCACTCGCCTATTACAGCATTACCGAGGAAACCATCGTGCGCCTTGTTGCTATTGGCAAAGAACACTACGTTATTCAACTCGCCTCCCACTTTACAGCCGGGGCCCAGTGTTGTAGCACCGTATATCTTCGCACCCATTTTTACTACAGAATGCTCACAAGCAGCAAATGGCCCACGTATCATGGAACCCTCCATTATCTCCGTGTCTTTGCCTATGTATACTGGGCCAGATGTAGTATTGATAATGCAGCCGGGAGCTATGCTAGCGCCTTCTTCTATGAACAGGCCTTTACCTGCCACAGTTACGCCTTCGGGAATGCCAGCGCTTTTACGTCCGTTGGTCAGCAGGGCGAAGTCTTCTTTTATAGCCTTGTCGTTGTAAGAGAAAATATCCCAGGCGTTCTTCAGTACCAGCACATCGCCGGAGAGCTCAACAGCCTCCAGGTTCATTGCTGCCGATTCAACATTGGCAAACGTAACATCGGAAGAGGTGTTGAAGGCTAATAATGAAGAGCCGGACATTAGCTTCTGCCCGTCTTTCAGTTGCCTGGCTGCTTCGTAAACAGATTGGGTAGCAAGAACGGCACCGCTAACGTATACGCCGGCTTCGCCATTCTTAGGGTATATTTCCTGCAGGTATTCTTCGGTAAGCGTACCCGTAGTTGTGCCGGTAAAACGCTCCCAGCGCTCGCGCATGGTCATTATACCGCAACGAATGTCGGCGATAGCGCGCGTATGCGTAAACGGCAGCAAATTGTGCCTTGCATTAGTATCGAAGAGTGTTATTACCATAAAAGAAAAATCCCGGCAAAAGTCGGGATTTTTCATGCGTTAAGCAAGTAATATAAAACCGGAAGATTATTTCTTCTTCTCGTAACGTTTTTTGAATTTCTCGATACGACCTGCTGTATCTACGAACATAGACTTACCTGTATAGAAAGGGTGAGACATGTGAGAGATCTCGACCTTTATCAGCGGGTATTCGTTACCGTCTTCCCACACAATAGTTTCTTTTGTTGCCGCAGTCGAACGGGTAAGGAATGCATAGTCATTCGACATGTCTTTGAAGACCACCATTCGGTAACTCTTAGGATGAATATCTTTTTTCATTGTATTGCTTTTTGGGGTGCATGGATTTTGCCATGCGTTAAAATGAGTGGGCAAAGGTAGCTATTTTTTGATTTGCAGCAAAAAAATCTGAAATATTTGCCCGTTTTTAATATTATTTAGACATTAGCTTCTCCAGATCAGCCTCTGCCTGCTCTGCCGTATTGTATTTTCCAACAATATTGCCATCCCCATCTACCAGGAACGCCTGGGGGATAAACTGGATACCGTATATCTGCGCAGCCTTTGAGTTCCACGCGCCCAGATCGCTCATATGGTAAGGCCATGCCAGCTTATCTTTTTGTATAGCGTTTATCCAGGCTTCTTTATTCTGATCGAGCGATACGCTTAAAACAGTGAAACCGCGTTTGGCACCTTTAAACTTCTTGTCTTTGTACTTTTCATACATCTCTACCAGCTTGGGGTTGGCCGCGCGGCAGGGCCTGCACCATGACGCCCAGAAATCGACCAGAACAATACGCTTCTTATTGACTTCCGAAAGGGCGATGGTTTCACCGGCCGGGTTGGAGAAGGACAATTCTGGTGCCTTCTGCCCTAGTGAGATAGTTTGATTACTATAATCCTGCGCGCATGCACTAAAGCTAAGGCCGCATGAAATGAACAGGGCTGCAATTAATTTTTTCATCTTCTGTTGTATGTTGAATAGATAAATGTAGTAAAAATCAGACTTCAAGTGTCAGGCCGTCGTAAGCAAGATGCATGCCTTTGGGCAACATTGCCTCTACATCGGTATACAGGCCCAGTTGGTGACTGATATGTGTAAAATAACTTTGCTCCGCTCCCACCTGCGCCGCGATATCGGTTGCTTCTTGCAAATTATAATGAGAGATATGTTCCTGGTGCCTCAGCGCATTCAGTACGAACACCTTGCTGCCCATTGCCTTTTTCAGCTCTTCCGGTGCTATATAATTAGCATCGGTAATGTAGGTAAAGTCGCCAATGCGAAAACCGAACACTTCCAGTTTATAATGCAGTACTCGTATGGGCACGATCTCCAGCCCGTTTATATAGAATGGCTGGTTTGCTATAGTATGCAGGTCTATCTGCGGTATACCCGGATAGTTAGGATATTGGAAAACATATTGAAATTCTCGTTTCAATATTTCCTGCGTCTCCTCTGTGGCATACACGTCTATCGCTTTATTGTAATGGTAGTTGTAGGCACGCACATCGTCCAGTCCTGCTGTATGGTCCTTATGACCATGAGTGAATATAACAGCATCCAGCTTTCGGATATTAGCACGCAAAGCCTGACAACGAAAGTCCGGCCCGCAGTCTATTACAATGCTGGCTTCAGGCGCATCGATCCATACTGAGGACCGCAGTCTGTTGTCACGCTTATCCTTCGAAGTACATACCGCGCAGTCGCAACCAATGAAAGGCACACCTTGTGAGGTTCCGGTTCCCAGGAAAGTTATCTTCACGTTAGATGTCCATTTCTGTTTGGGTACCTGAATCTTTATTGAAGCTTGGCTGCTCCTTCAGTTGTTCATACCATTTTTGCATCTCGCCACTCAACTCTTCTTCTTTTACAGCTATTGATGGCAATATCTCGATAAGCGCATTGATACGTCCTTCAATGGCTAAAAATTTATTGATCACCACCACGCGTTTGTCTTCGAGTATGCAGTACCCCGAGTTGAAGGTACCCTTCTCATAACGAATGATATAGCGCGCCTCTTCGTAGAGCTGCTCCAGCTTTTTAAGCGTGTTTGGTGTATATTTGAAGCTCATTTACAATTTCCCGGTTTCGATGGCTAAAAATAGAAAATTCGGCGCATTTCTTCTGTCCGCAGTATTCCTTATGGCATTCAGCACAGCTACAAGGGCACAAAGCTATTACGAAGAAGTACCCCGCACCTTCTATGGCGGCTTGCTAGCCGGCACCAATTTTACCCAGGTAGATGGCGATAATTACGCCGGCTATCACAAAGTTGGTCTCAATGTAGGCGGTATCGTATATACCAGATTTGCAGACAAATTTGCAGGAAGCCTTGAGATACTCTTTTCTCAAAGAGGTAGCAGGGCACACCAGGAGCAGCGCTCCAACCACAGGCTCTTCATAATACAGAAATACAATATAGACCTTAACTACGCCGAAGTGCCCATCATGTTCAATTACTTCGACAAGAAGAAAGCTCATGCAGGTGCAGGCTTTTCTTATTCTCAGCTGATCAGTTCGAAAGAAACAGTACTCACCACCGACCCAACCGTAAATGCCCTCGACTTTGAAAAGGAATACCCCTTCAAAAAGTATGATGTGAATTTCATCCTCGGCGGCGGTTTGCGTTTGTATAAAGGACTTTTCCTGAACCTTCGTTTTCAATATTCACTCGTGCCTGTTCGTAAGGATATCCATCCGGAGCTCGGCCGCGCAGAGCAGTACAACAACTCATACGTACTGCGCCTCATGTACCTGTTTGGAACAGAAGAGCCAAAATACTAGCTGAGCCATTTATAGATTAAAAAAAGATTAAGCCAATACCGGGAATAGATTTTGAATATATATTCATCCCATGAACAATTACCCGGCGAAGTTGAAACTACGTCTCGACTGGAGCGAGATGGATCTATTCGGACACATTAATAACGTTTCCTATTTCAAATACATACAGTCATCCCGTGTGAACTACTGGGAAATGATAGGCCTGACGAAATCTCATAGCGAAACAGGTATAGGCCCCATGCTCGCCTCTTCATCCTGCCGTTTTTTTAAACCACTGTTTTATCCGGGAAATGTTCTTGTTCAGGCTAGTGTAACCAACATTGGCAATACCAGCTTTAAAATGCTACACCAGATACTCGACATTAACCTGGTCATTGCAGCAGAAGCTGAAGACGTTATCGTGATGTACAATTTCAAAGAAGAAGAGAAAGCGGTAATACCCGAAGACATCCGGAAGAAGATCATGGAGCTGGAAGGCATAACCACTTAAACACAATTTCATTGCTTCTATGGCGTT
Organism: Polluticoccus soli; assembly: GCF_029269745.1. Classification (NCBI taxonomy): domain Bacteria; kingdom Pseudomonadati; phylum Bacteroidota; class Chitinophagia; order Chitinophagales; family Chitinophagaceae; genus Polluticoccus; species Polluticoccus soli. The sequence goes on from NZ_JARJHT010000003.1 coordinate 126,763, forward strand.
TAGCTATAAATGACCCACAAATTACCGTACAGCTTTATTTGTTTACTGCTTTCCCTTGTCGCAACGCCACTACTGGGGCATTCACAAAGCAGCTATTACCTTGAAGAACAACGAACATTTTACGGAGGCCTTGCCGCAGGAACCAACATTACACAGGTTGACGGCGACAACTATAAAGGCTATTACAACTTTGGCTTAAATGCTGGTGGTGTACTGTATATGCGATTATCCGACAGGATACTCGGCAGCATGGAAATGCTATATGTGCAAAAGGGTGCACGCGGCGGGATCAATAATTCAACGATTCCCGGAATTACATTGCTGAATTACCGCATCAGGACTGACTATGCAGAAGTGCCTGTGCAAGTGTACTATCACGATAAACATTTGAATCATTTCGGGGCAGGGTTTGCTTATGCACGCCTCATCAACACGATAGAAGAGGTAGAGTCAAAACCCGTATATGATTTTCATACCGAGGACTACCCTTTCAAAAAACATGACATTAGTTTTTTGATCGGAGGTAGTGTGCACCTGTGGAAAGGATTTTTTGCAATTGCCCGTTTCCAGTATTCAATAATTGAAGCAAGAGGTCTTACGCCCAACGGCATTGCATGGCACGGACAGTATCACAATGTCTGCACCTTTCGGCTAATGTATCTATTCGGTACTAAGCGGGGCGATGATTGAGCATTTCTTTTACAACGTTTACCGCACTGGCAAGTGCAGCTTCGACAGTGCCGGCAGCTTGTCCTATATAAGTAGCTTCACCGGCAAAGAAAATGGTACTTGATTCCGGCTTGTTCAATTCTTCTTTCGCCTCTTTTGAGCCTACAGTGGCATAGCTATAGGCACATTTAATGAAGGGTTGATGCTGCCAATTGGCAATATACCAGGTGCGTAGTTGCTCGCGCAAGGTTACATGTGGGATCTTGAAAATATTGGAAAGCGAGTTAAGCGCATCATCCAGCAGCATGTCCTCATCATCATCCTTTAGCTTAGCTGCGTTTGGCCCTGCCAACCATCCAGTAAGCAGCATACTGCCTTCAAGAGTTTGCGTCCACCAGGTTGGCACTATCTCGTCAGACAAAATGAAACCCATATCTTTTGTTTCAGCGTTCTCTTTCCAGAAGGCAGTTTTGAATTCAAGCAAAAACTTCATGACGATGCCCGCACCAATGACTTTTGCGGCTTCCCATTTACGCTCAAGCGATGGTAGAAAACGGATAGCATGCTCCTCATTGGGCTCAGCCTGGAGAATACTAATAGGAACGGTTAGCAATACCTGTTGTGCATGATAAGATGCTGCAGGAGTATCGACCCTGACGTTACCCTCACTCCAATGTATATGTTTCACCGGGTATGAATACCGAAACATACAACCATTCTGATCGCATTGTTTAACGAGATAGTCGATCATTTTTCCATAACCACCCTCAACCCTGAATTGCTCGCTATCGTCCTCCATCAAATCTTCTTTCATGGCTATGATACTCGCGCGCTTAGCGTCTGCTGCTTCATAACCTTCAATAAATCGTTTTACCGACTGGCGCATCGCTGCGTCTTCTACGCCCGGAAAATACTTATTAAGAAAATCTTCGACCGGCATGTCATAAGCCAGGTCGTTCAATGGCTTTTTAAGTCTTTCGTTATGCTCAACTAAATCATGCTGCTCTTGTATCTCTCCCTTTTTATACTGCAGCAATTCACCAGACATAGGTGTATATTCAATACCGGCCTCTTTAAGCAGTTGGAGGGTAAACGGCAGCTCACCATGCACAAATTCAGCTCCAGCTTCAACATAGTGACTGAACCCAGCGTTGTGCAGCGTATTGATCCTTCCTCCGGGTTTATCATTGGCCTCAACGATAAGCACTTTTCGTCCTGCCTGTGCCAAGTGCCACGCGGCCATTAAGCCTGCAGCACCGGCCCCTACAACGATCGCATCGGCATCGTGCTTCATGGACTCGGCTATTATTTTATTTTTTTGCTTTTAAAAATGGTCATAACAGGCGGGGCTTTCTGCAACTCCTGCGCGTTGCGGTTTAACGTGTCAAAAGACTTGGTCATGGAGTGGTAGGAGTTTTTGTTATTCAGCAGTTTGCCAAACCCCGACATTGAGGTATCCAGCTTATGAAAGCTACTGCCAAGCTTTTTTATTGATGAACCAAGGCTGGCAACATCATTCGCAATGTCTGTGTTCGACAGCTTTTCGCTTTTTGCTGCAGCGTCATTTATTGTCTGGTTCAGCTGGGCTGATCCGTTCACCAGTTTGCGCGACTGAACCTCTGCATTTGCTGCTGCATTATGAAAGTTATAGTTATTGTTCAACCTGGCCGACGTTTTCGACGCGCCTTCCAGCCTATCCTCAAAACTGATAATACCCAAGCTCGCCCGAGATAATAGGCCCGTACTAAACAATGAATCTATACCCTGCAATGTCGAATCCATGCTGCGTAGCATAATCTTAGCCGTTTCAAAGATCGGGGTAAACCTTACCGATACAGGCAGAAGACTGGTATCTAAGCCTGTCTGCAGAGTTGAATAATCCGCGAGTATAGCCGGGCCGTTGCCTGGCTTAAGGTCTATAATTTTATCGCCGGTGATACCGCCAGATGCAAGTTTGGCAATAGTACCTTCCGGTACCTGTATGTCTTTTTTAACAGACAGCGTGATCTTCACGTTGCGACCACCAAGATCAATATCAGATATCTTCCCTACCCGCACGCCCTTAATCATAACAGGAGAGCTCATTTGTAAGCCCTGTACGTCAGCGAAATAGGCAAAGTAGAAATGATCTTTCACAAACATTTTGCTGCCTTTCAGGAAATAATACCCTCCTACGATCAGCAAAATGATCGCGAGCGATGCAATATTCTTAATAGTCCGTTTTCCGGTAGGCTTTTCGTTCACGCGTTAAAAATAAGATAAATAATTATGCCCGTTGGCGTTATACAGCCGCTTTGTCATTATATCTCTGGCACAGTCTTTTTAGCCATATGGCGGACTAAATATTTTTGTTATGAGATCGCTATTATATCTGATCGCGGTGATACTGATTATAGGTTGGCTGTTGGGTGCTTTTGTCTGGAACGCGGGTAGCATCATTCACATCCTGCTTGTGATCGCTATCATTTCACTGCTGCTTGGTTTCATCAGGCGCGGTACGGTGGACTAACGCAGGAACATAATTTCTGTATATCCTCTATTATTTTGTGATAAAGCTATGGCTAGTGCCATGGCTTTTTTTTCGCTAGTACCATTCTTCAGTACGCCAGCCATTGGAGAACGGCATCATAATTACTGAGAGTTGAAAACCATAACCTGAGTGTGTTTTTGTCGTTAACTGGTCTTCGCCGAAGATATGGCCGGTAGGCCTGTCAATAAAGTTCGCGTTTCCAAAATAGGCTACCCCGCGTAGCTTGAAAGCCAGCCCGGCGAAGAACCCTGCCTCTACTTTCGCAAAAGGTATCGGAATGAACGGCAGTTGATCCTGGTAGGCAACATAAGAGTTCGTACCGCCAAAGTAAGCACCAGCGCCGATAGCAAACATAGACTTTCGCACTTTACTCAGGGAAACATCTCCTCCCGATTTAAACTCAAGGGATATCGGCACGCCCAGCATGGTGATGGATTCTGAGCCTTTATACAATGCACCAGGATGGAAGAACACAGAGTCTATAGCCAGGTAGTAAAATGCGCCTAGAAATTCAACATTAAAAGCTATCATGCTGTTGTCAGACAATAACGCGACAGGGAAAAATGTACCTGCATGAAATACATACGAGCCTTTCGCGCGCACCTTTTTACTTATGCTGGTATCAACCGGCGCCCCTGTAGTATCTGTCCCTACGTAATGAAGATCGGCGGTTCCTGTAAGGAAGTGCTTGCCTGCGCCTATGTAGATGCGCTGGTATACGCGCTCACTTCCAATAGCCCGTGCAGAGTAATAATCCTGGAATGGCCGGTGCTGTTTGTACTGTGCGGAGACACAGGTGGGTATCGTCGTTATTAAACAAAGCAGGGTTATGAGGAGTTTCATCGTGAGCGATCTGATACAGTAATCAAGTTACAGCTTTACCCTGCAAAACATAAGCTTAAAGGCATAACTTTTATTGATATAGGAAACAAAACGATCACAGAGGTGACCAACTACGAACAGGATGCGAAAAACGAACTGCGAGCATGGCAGCGCGAAATGCAACGCAAGCCCTCTCTTACCGGCCGTCTTGCAGGCAAACTTCAGAACAAGCTAAATAGTTACGTGCCCGAAAAAGTTCACCAGGTCATCACCACTGCATTTAAACACACTATCCAAACTTTATTAAAAGGTGCAGGTTTTATTTCAAAACAACCTCTGCAAAATGCCAGCCTGGAGAACAGGGAAAGTAAAGTAGAAGAACGGATAGATTTTTACAAGCACACTTCTGCAGCAGAAGGTGCACTTACGGGAGCCGGTGGTTTTCTATGGGGGCTGGCTGATTTCCCTTTGTGGTTAACACTCAAGATGAAAATGCTTTCAGAGATCGCGGTATTATATGGCTTTGACATAAACGACTATAAGGAGCGTGTATACCTGTTATATATATTCCAACTTGCGTTCTCCAGCCGGGCACATCGGCGTCAGGTATATTATATAGTCGCGAACTGGCCCGAATTAAGTAGGTCCCTACCCGGGCCTGATGAATTTGACTGGAGAAAATTTCAGCAAGAGTACCGCGACTATATTGACATTGCCAAGCTCATACAACTCATTCCCGGCATTGGCGCTATAGCCGGGGCATACGTCAACCACAAGTACACCGAAAAGCTGGGCCGCACAGCCATGAATGCTTACAGAATGCGCCTGTTCCTGGAAGGGAAACTCAAATAAAAAAAGCCGGCCCATGCGGGCCGGCCTGATATAATTAATATACCACTACTACCTTGTTATATTGAACGGCTTAGCGATCACACCGTCAGAAGTGCCCGCGCGGAGGATGTAGTAACCTACCGGCAGATTGCTCACATCGATGGTTTTGGTTTTTACTCCACCGTTAAGCTCTTCTTTCATCACTACCTGTCCCAGTTGGTTTACAACCGCAATGTTCTCCAGCGTAAACGTACCGTCTACCTGTAACGTTATCTTATCGCTGGCAGGGTTAGGATACAGGTTCAGCGTCAGCTCGTCTTTATTCACGTCATTCACATTGGTCGCATTCAGGTTCAGCTTGATCGTATCCGTACCGCAATCGTTGGTCAGGATCAGCACCACCTCTGTAGGCTGAATAGTGAATGTGTGTGATGGCGCTTGTGCGTTGCTGTTTACACCGTCATTGAAAATCCAGAGATAGCTATTGGCGTTCTTCACACCATTTGCGCTAAATTGGAAGGTATTACCGGCCCTGTTGTAAGAGATACCTGACACTGATGGCAGCGGGTTAACCGTAACCTGTATAGTATCGGTAGCAACGCAACCGGCACCTGCATCAACAGTCACCCAGTACTTACCAGTGGTAGTTGCTGCGATCTGTTGTGTAGCAGCACCAGTGTTCCATGTATAGTTAGCGCCAGCGTGTCCGGCATCAAGTACCAGCATAGCGGTCGGGCTTTCGCAGAATGTTGTATCGTTCCCGATACTCAGTTGCAGCGGACCAGCAGTTACATTTACTATCGGCGACAGTGCGCTACATGCTGTGTTATTTACCTGCACGGTGTACTGACCAGCACCCGCTACCTGGTATGTTGCTGCAGTAGCGCCAGCGATATTCGTACCGTTGAGCTGCCATTGGTAAGTAACACCACTCACAGCCGGAGTGCTCAGGCTAAGAGAACTGCCAGGGCAGTATGTAAGTGCACCAGAAGCAGTAACCTGCGCTGCCGGAGCAGATATGATCGTGATCGCAACTTTGTCAGATGTTGCTGTCTTGTTCTTTACATTGTCTGTAATCGTCACAGTATAGTCGCCTGCAGTCGTCGCAACTAACGTAGAGCTAGTAGCACCAGGTATTGGCGAACCGTTCAATTCCCACTGGTATGAATACCCTGTACCGATGTTTGCATTCAGTGTAACATTACCGCCAGGGCAGAATACTGTGGTTGTTGCAGGTTTGATGTTGGCTGAGAATATCTCACCGTCGTTACCACCAGTGAACACTCCGAAGCTGCTGAGCTGTGGTGCATTGATGGTATTGCGTGCAGTATTCACCGAGCTTTCAGTACCATTGTAGGCTGTCCACGGGTTAGAGCCAAGCTTTTTCATCATCCTCAGGTTCGACTCTGTTGCGATCGTTCCTGTCCAGATGTCCTTGTAGTAGATCGTTGCGTCAAAGTTGTGTGTAACAGACTGCGTATTCACATCGGCATGGAAATACATATAGCCAGGAGTAGTATACTGAGGCGCTTTCTGACCAGAGTATTGCCTCATCTCGATAAAGTTTGGCATTACCGAGTTTGGCTTCCAATCTATCACAGCCACAGTATCTTGTCCAAAAGTAAATACTTGCCTTGTGCCTGGAGCCGGTGCAGCAGGTGTAGCTTCGGCAACAGGCGGTACAGACGTTGGTGTAAATTCGTAAGCACCCAGATCCGGAGCACCATCAGCGATATTGGTGATACGTGCGTTGTTATCCATATCAAGGTTGTTGAACGCGGCATGAACACCACGGCCATTCAGCGACCATGAAGCTGGCTTCGTTGGGTCAGGGTGCAGATCGGTAGTGCTCATATAACCAGGGTCATATGCTATCGAGTTCAGCTCCTGTCCGCTTGCGGTTCTCCATGCTTGCAGTGTAGTAAAATCTGCAGCTGGTGTACCCCGATCAACCAGGTTCACACCGTTGGTGAACAGGTTGTTGTAATCCGATGTGTTATACGTTGGATTGTAAACATACAGCGCATAGCCAGGCCCCTGGTTGGCAAACACGTTATTCCTGATATCGTTGTTTGTTGTAGTAGTTGACGTGCTGTAGATATAGCCAGCATAGCTGGTGGTGGCAGAACCCGAGATAATGTTTACACTGTTGTTGTATACATTTTGGTAGCTGCTATAGTAGATACGCAAACCATATGCAGAAGCTGTACCTGAACCAATAGCAATGGTATTGTTAGCTATAAGTCCCCTGGTGGTAGCGGTTGCATCTGAATAGTAGATATACAGACCATAGCCGCCAGCCAGGCCCATCACTTTGTTACGTGTCACTTCCAGTGCGTTGTCGCAATAGCCGATGTATGCGCCATAAGCGCTGGTGTAAGTCGAACTTGTACTGATGTTGTTGTTGGTAAACTTGTTGTCTTTGATATAATACGTGTACGCTCCGTACGCATAGAAATTTTCGAAGCTATTTCGGTCAAATACAGCGTTTTCCGTTAAGGCTGCGCTTGAAGTACCAGCGTAATACAGGCTGTATGAACCATTCTGGAAGGTATTGCCAACAAATACGTTGTTCTTACCGGTAATGTCGGTACCATAGAACAACGCAATATTAGAGCTTGATGTAGTCACAGGCAGACCAACCAGGCGACAGTTAAGCAGGCTGTCGTAAGATGTGCTGTCTACATAAACCAATACGCGGCCTTGTGTAGCGCTACCTGACGTAAACGTCAGGTCTTTCATCGTCACATACGATGCACCATTAAGCTGGAACACATAGTTGTCTGCTGCTGCGGCAGCTGTGTAGCTAATATTCACAACACTGCTCGCACCGTTTTCACCCTGGAATGTAACACGGTTAGTTGCGCTGGCACCTTTGATCTTGTTCAGAATAATATTCCCCGCATAGTTACCATTCCTGATATTGAATGTAACCGCTCCGCAGATACCGAAATCATTCACATCTTTTACTGCCTCAGCTACTGTTGCATACGAAGGCGTAGTTCCGCCAATAGTGTAAACACCGCTAAGACCGTCCCGTGTTTTTAAAGAGCTGGTATCATCTATGGCAACAACATCGGCCACGCCGTTAGGCAGGACAGTCCATGCTTTAATATTACGGTATCCATTGTTGAATGTAACGTTGCCAAGGGTTACGTTTGCTTCACCTTTCACAGCAATCGGAGTTGCGTAGTTGATGACAGGTTGTGCCACACCATCTATCTCCCATTGTATCTGTACTTTATTCAGAATGTTGTTACCACCGTTTTTCACTTTCACCTGTACAGGATAGGTACCGGCGCAGAAGTAATTAGGCAACCCAAGTATACCAGCGGTACCGGCGTTATCTGCCACATCGATACCTGTAAACAAGCCGAAATCTGTAAGGCCACTAGTTGTTATCAGGTCCCTTGCTGGTATAGCGCTGCTGACAGCTGGAGCATACCCTACCCATGGATTAGCGCCTTCTTTCTTGGCTAGGTGCAGACCGACTTCTGCCGCTGTGGTGCCTGCCCATGGTTCTTTATAATAGATATCAGCCGAATAGTTGTAAGTACCGGGAGCAGTGATATCAGTATAGAAATACATTGACGTTGGGCTGATGGTATTGATACCAGCTGGCAGCGTACCTGTATACTGACGTACAGTAATTGCAGCCGGAACCGTAGATGCAGCCGCCCAGTTGATAGTCGCGACAGTATCTTCACCAAACGTAAACACCTGGTTAGTACCGGCAGCCGGTACTGCAGGAGCAGCCGTTGCTGCAGGCGGTGTAGATGTAGGTGTAAATTCAAATGCACCAATATCAGGAACACCGGCTGCAAGAGTAGTTACCCTTGTATTTCCGTTGAAGTCTTTATTGTTGCCGGCAAGATGTATACCACGACCATTCAGCGACCATGACGAGACGCTACCAGCATCCGGTGTAAGGTTGGTAGGAGAAGTAAATGCAGGATCGTATGATATGGAGTTCATGTCATGCTTGAACGCTGCACGCCAGTCTGTAAGTTTAGCGTAGTCGGTAGAAGGTGTACCCTGGTCTACCAGCTTTGTACCTGTAGTATACAAGTTGTTATAGTCAAAACTATTGTTGTAAGAGGGGTTGTATACATAGATCGCATAACCACCACCAAAATTCGAAAATACGTTGTTGCGTATTTCGTTGCCCACGTAGTCGGTGTTATTACTATAGTAAAAATACCCGGCTAAAGACGTCGTAGCAGATGTACCTGCCATCCGTATGGTATTGTTATAATAACGCTGGTAGCTCGTGTAGTGACTGCTGATACCACGAGAAGTACCGGTACCGCCAATATTATAGATCACGTTGTTTGCGATCAGGCCATAGTTTGTTGCATCACCGTCGCTATAATAGTGCATGATACCATAACCATTAGAATATCCGGAGATAGTATTTCCAATTATCTCAGAAGCGCCATCTGCATAGTATACTTCCATACCATAGAAGGTACCAGTTGAATTCGTAGTAATGGTGTTGCCATTGATACGCAGGTTATCGTGGTACTCGGTATTTATCGCATAGGCATACTGGTTGGTAAATGTGTTCTTCAAAAACCTTGTATTAGCAACCTTGGTAGTTGTACTCGTACCGTAGTAATACAGACCATAAGAGTTATTCAAAAACGTATTGCCAATGAATACGTTGTTGTCGCCTTTTATGCTCGTACCATATACCAACGCGGTATTGGTTGAGGATGCAGTGCGCGTGATAGACTCAAAACGGCAGTTGATCAAACTATCGTTACCGGATGTGCCGGCAATTTCTATTGCCCTGCCATAAGTAGCGCCTTCATTCCTGAAAGTCAGGTCTTTTATCGTGATATACGATGCCGCATTCAGCTTTACCACGTAGTTTGCTGTACTGGCCGTACCATCGACCCTAATGGTCACATTCGCAGCGTTGTTCGTTTCCGACTTAAACGTAATACGTTTGGTCGCGCTCGCGCCAGTGATGGTTTTGATCTCAGCTCTCCAGGTAGTTGCGTTGTAAACACCGTTTCGGATGTTGAATGTCACAGGCCCCGATACACCCTCTGTATTCAGAGCGGTAACGGCGTCGGACAGTGTCGCATAGTTGGGAGTGGTGCCACCAATGGTATACGTACCACTAAGCGGCGCAGCGATAGCTGCTGAAGAAATACCAAGTGCCAGTAAAACACCTGCTATTTTTTTTGATTTGATAAAAGAACGCATGCTTTTCAGTATTAACTGATAATTAAATGGCTAAAACTTTTAATTAAATAGTTTTCTTAATGAGAGGGATCTATGTGTATTTGCCATTAAAATATTTTAATATTTAACGACAATTTTTCTTCAAATTAGACAAACGCAAAACTAAAGACAGTTGGGTGGAAAACCTGATTTAAGACAGTTTTATTACAGTATTATTACCAACTTTAACAAGTAGTTATATTTAATTATTGGCTTGCTAACTTTGCATCAGATTAAAGAAACGTTAAAGGCAACAATCGCCCCTATTCACATTAAAAATCTTATGAAAAGAACGGGTCTGCTTATTACATTTTTATTGCTTTTGTCAACGCTTTCCGGCTACTTATTTTCGAAAGTATCATGGGTTGGAAAGGTTGGTATCAGGTGGTTTTATAAAGAATATGGATTTCTGAAAATATGGTGGCAGGCTGCATTAGTAGTTTTCGCTATACTTCTTGGGCTATACCTATTACATTTTTTCCTCCAGAAGAAGCTTTCGGGCAAAGCAAAACTGTATCACATTGCAGGAATCCTGGTCGCGATAGTTGGTGTGTATTTTACTTACGATGATTTCAGGCACACGCTCTCGCATCGCTGGCTAGGCGAGCGTTTTCACCTGGGCGCCTATTGCTTTTGGTTTGGATGGATCAGTATCTGCGTCTTCTTCCTGACTACGAGCACTACAATTTCAAGTAGTAAGGACGGAGCAGGGCGCTAAACTGTTGCGTGTAATCCTTGTCTTCGTAGATCACCACTTCTTCAATTGTGTTTCCAATCTTATTAGGTGAACATAAACCTACTACTCTATTTACGTCATTACTGCTACGCGGGCGCACATGCAGGCGATGAAATACATTCCATCCATTTGTCTGCAATAACTTTTCCCACTGCTCATGTTCTACCGGTGGTAGGAGAATAGATGCATAGCCACCATTTGCCAGAAACTTTTCAAGCACACCAAACATATCTGCATAAGAAAATGAGAGTGCATGACGCGCAGTGTTGCGGTTTGTTGTTGGCCCTAGTAAACTATCGCGAAAGAACGGTGGATTGCAAATGATGAGATCGTATTGCTTATCAAGAGTAACTTCTCTTATATCTGCTTGTGTAATATTAATACGATCATGAAAAGGAGAAGCAGCAACGTTCTCCTTTGCCTCGTCTGCAGCATGTTCATCCAGTTCGATAGCATCAATTATAATACTATCATTTCGCTGTGCCAACATTAGCGATAACAAGCCGGTACCAGTGCCAATATCCAGCACATGTTTAACAACTGGTTCAATTGGAGTCCACGCTCCTTGTATGCATGCATCGGTCGATACACGCATGGCAGACTTATCCTGCTTTACCAGGAATTGTTTGAACTGAAAATAGTTGTTGCTCATGACCAGGCTGCCCTTGCAGTAGGACTCACAGAAAGGTCGGCAAATTCGCCGTTCAGGAACTTGTAATAGCCGGTTATACCTATCATAGCAGCATTATCAGTACAGTACTCAAACTTTGGTATATACACCTGCCATCCATTCTCAGCACCAGCTTCCAGCAGCGTTTTGCGCAATCCGCTATTGGCAGAAACACCGCCTGCTATACCTATGTGTTTGATGTTGATATCTGCTGCTGCCTTTTTTAGTTTCAGCATCAGCATTTTGATGATGGTGTATTGAACTGAGGCGCAGATATCGTTGATGTTCTTTTCAACAAACTCAGGATCTTTCTTTTTTTCAGCCTGCAGAAAATACAATACAGCTGTCTTGATACCGCTGAAGCTGAAGTCATATCCTTCCATCTGCGACACAGGAAAACTAAAGCGCTTAGGGTCGCCTTGCGCAGCGTGTTTATCTACCAACGGACCGCCGGGATAAGGCAAACCCAACATCTTGGCTACTTTATCAAACGCCTCTCCTGCTGCATCGTCTATGGTCTCACCGAGTACTTCCATTTCCAGGTGGTTTTTACAAAGCACCACCTGCGTATGTCCGCCAGAAACGGTAAGGCATAAGAAAGGAAACTCAGGCTTAGGATCATCGATGAAATGAGCCAGCACATGCGCCTGCATGTGGTGCACCGCAATAAGCGGAACATTTAGAGCCTGTGCATAGGCTTTAGCAAAGCAGGCGCCAACCAGCAGTGAGCCTATAAGACCGGGCGCCTGTGTAAAAGCGACAGCATGAATATCGGTCTTGGCAATACCCGATTGTTGTAGCGCAACATCCACAACCGGCACTATCTTCTGCATGTGCGCGCGCGAGGCCATTTCAGGCACTACGCCACCGTATTGTTCATGAACCTTTTGGGTGGCAATAAGGTTGCTCAGCACCTTGCCATCCTGTATTATGGCAGCACTCGTTTCATCGCACGATGACTCAATAGCTAATATATTAACGGTTTTTGCGTCCATACGGCTGCAAAATTCATCATTTACGGGGCAATTATCAAAAAAGGAGAAAAACAGACGGGCCTAAAAATCAAAATTCCCCTAACCTCTGTCCGACAGCGTTCTGGGGAAATTTATCAAGCATTAACTGCTAATAATATTAGTTCAATTACTGTGCCAAACCCTCCTCATTGTCAGGCTCCTGTGCAGGCTCATCGGTTGTTTTAACAGATCCTTCAGAGTCCAAAGCAGCTTCGTTTTCCGTTTCCAGGGTGGCGGTAAGGTCAGCCTCACGGTTGTCATTCCACTCAATAATGAAGTTGTTACGGCCGCTTCCTATGAGGATACCGAAGTATTTCATCTGGATCAATTCCAACATCGACAGGAAGGTGAAGATGGCGTGTATCCTGTCCTCACACTTCATAAACAGGTTTTCGAAGGCCACCCTTGAATTAACCTTGATATGATCGAGCAGGAAAGCCTTTTGGGTTTCCATGCTGTACTTATATTTTACTACAACGTGCTGCGGTTTGGCCGTCCTGTCCTGGTACTTCTTCATCACCCGCTCAAACGCCTGCATCAACTTGTAGGTATTCACGGTTTGGATCTCGGTGCCTTCTGCATATTCTTCACCCAACGCATCCAGCTCCTGGCGTGTGTTACCGCGTTTCTGCTGCAGCAGGCGCTCGGCCTCCATCATCGCCATCTGCTCCGATGCTTCTTTGAAACGCTTGTACTCAAGTATCTTATCCACCAGTTCCTGGCGGGGATCAATTTCATTACCCTGTGCATCCACTTCACGCCTCGGGAGCAGCATTTTCGCTTTGATGCGCATCAGGGTAGATATGAACAGGATGAACTCGCTGGCCAGTTCTATGTTCAACGATTCCAGCTCGTGTATATACGTAAGAAAGTCTTTGGTGATGGTGTGTATAGGTATGTTATAAATATCCAGCTCGTCACGTTCTATAAAGAACAGTAGCAGGTCGAAAGGACCTTCAAACTGGGGCAATTTTATCTGGTAAGTAGCTGACATTATTATTTCAGAGATGTATCACAATTCCAAACGCATTCAAATATAAACCTTTAGCCGAAATGGCAGACCGATTATTTCGGTTTGTACCTTGATTCCTGCAAAAAGCGCTGCGCATCCTTCCGCTCTTTCATCAGTTGCTCCAAGGTCATATCACTATGTTGCGCCATATATGCTTTTACTATCTGCAGCCCTATCCAGGAACCTGTATTGCCGGGACTTTCAGGCGCCATACCAGCCGACGACGGACCATCGTTCACATAGCGCAGTATCTTTTGCCAGTTGTTATCGTATAACAGGTTTTCCTGCACGAAGAAGTTGTAGACCTGTCCTTCATTTTGCTTGCACCATTCGAGCTGCTCAGAAGTATATGCCAGGCGCAGATGCTCCGGCAGAAACGGCAACACTTTACCGAGGAAATACAACTCTTTACCCCGTTGTATCATCATATCCAGCATATTCGCACCTTCCATTTTAAAAGGTGCTTTGTCCTGGTATATGGCCCTGAATACAGCCACAGGGATGTACTCCTTCGTCATCTTTGCGGTCATGTAATCGGGTATGTTGCGCGATTTGTAGTAGGGATACTGCGGACCAAGGAACATATCCAGACCGATACCGAGCATATCCTCGTAGGTAATAGCAGCCCAGTTACCCAGCCAGGTGATCATGTACATCACCTTAGGCTCTTTGGTAGAGGGCAAATAATGTTTCAAGTATTTAAACCCTTTGGTGAGTTGTTCGTCTATCTCTTTTGTATCAGGATAATGTTTGGCTACAGTATCAAACAGTCCTCTATAGTCTTTATGCAGCAGGTAAGGGCGGAACACTGTACTTACGGCCGGATTATCGTTAGAATAGTTGCCCAGGATGCCAAAGCCCATAAGTGTATCCAGGTAAAAATTCAGGAATTGAGGATACTTCTGCTGGAGTTGCGCCAATGAGCCGCCAACATTATTGGTATCAATAGCAGCCAGGTCTTTATCAAACCTGTAGGTTTTCAGATCCACCTTCACGTCCGAAACATCCGGAGCCTTTTCTTCATCGCCTCCGCAACCTGTCAACCCAACCAACGACAATAACAGTGCTGTGGATAATAGTTGAATTATTTTGGTACGTACTCCAAACTTTCTTTGCGGTGAGGTCTTAAACATTGGAAATGCCTTTTATTTTTACAGCAGCAAAAATAACGTTTGGCGTAATAATTGCTCCATAAGGTTATTCAAATAAAGGCTCAGACATGAAGAGATTTTTTTTATTGACGGTATTGGCTGGCAGTATGGCTACAGTTGCAAAAAGCCAGCAATATGAATATGCAGAACCTACACGTGGCGGTTCCAACTACAATAACTGGAGGATAGGCGTTTTCTTCGCACCCAATGTATCGTGGATGAAACCGACCTCTAATAAAAGCAACGATAAGTTGTTCCGCGTAAGCAGCGAGGGTAATAGAGTAGGTTATTCATGGGGATTGATGGTTGACCGTCCGTTTGCTGAGAATTATGGTGTTGCCACAGGTATCCAGCTCACCACTACCGGCGGTAAAATACTTTCTCGCGAAAACACAGACGCTACGCCACCAACCGTAGCCAACCGTGTTACCAGCGCTTACTTCGATTACAAGTTGCAATTCGTCGAGGTGCCTCTGGCACTCAAACTCCGCAGCGACGAAGTTTCCAATGGCGTACATGTGTTCGGTCAGTTGGGACTTTCACTCGGTTTGAACATCAGCAAAAAAGCAAGCTTTGAAGTAACCTATACGGACGCTTCAGATCCAAGCGGGCTAAAAACAGTAAGCGGCGATAACGAAAAGATATTTGACGGCCTTGCGATTGCACCCGCTATGCTTTCATTGAACCTGGGCGGTGGTATTGAATACGATATATCTGATAAAATGGCTTTGACTGTAGGCTTGTTCTTCAACAACGGCTTTGCGCCAGATATCACTAATCCTGCTCAGCTCGATATGGGTTATAAAGGCAAATTTGCAGATGGTAACGTACGCCTGAATAATTTGGCTTTGCGTGTCGGTATATTCTTTTAAATTAGCAGCGTCATTTAACCAAGACAACTTTCGGCCCATGCTTATGCATGGGCTGATTTTTTATAGCTCTATTAGTTCTTACTTTTGATGTCATGAAGATATTTCTTGCCCAACAGAACTATCATATAGGCAATTTCGAATCGAACACTGAAAAGATCATTGCAGCTATACGCGAAGCAAAAGCCCAAGGCGGTGAGCTGATCGTATTCTCAGAGCTGGCAGTGTGCGGTTATCCACCAAGAGATTTTCTGGAATTCAACGATTTTATTGAACAAGGCCTTGCGTCTATAGAACGGATAAAACAGGAAGCAGACACTATTGCGGTGTTGGTTGGCGCTCCTGCACGCAACCCCAAGGTAGAAGGCAAAGACTTGTTCAACAGTGCCTACTTCCTTTACGAGAAAGAAGTAAAAGCTATAGTTCACAAAACACTATTGCCAACATACGACATCTTTGACGAGTACAGGTATTTCGAACCTGCTTATGAGTGGAATATCGTTTCCTTCAAAGGAAAGAAACTCGCAGTAACGATATGCGAAGACATCTGGAACATGGGTGACAATCCACTGTACCGTATCTGCCCTATGGACCAGCTGATGCAGCACCAGCCAGATCTCATGGTCAATCTGAGCGCATCGCCGTTCGACTATATGCATGCCGATGGCCGGTTGAGCATAGTAAAACAGAACGTTGCAAAATACAAGCTGCCTATGGTTTACTGCAATGCAGTAGGCTCGCAGACAGAGATCGTATTTGACGGCGGTTCAGTAGTAATGGACGTTGATCAGAATATAGTAGCTGAACTCCCCTACTTCAGCGAAGCAATTGCCAGCGTTACTTTCAACGATAGTCACCGCTTTGAAGAACCTGTTCTTCGCAAGGCAGATAATATTCCATCGGCCGATCTGCTTCCGCACGATCTTCAACCTTCTTTGGGAATCGATAGGATACACCAGGCACTGGTAGAGGGTATCAGGGATTACTTTGGTAAAATGGGCTTCAAAAAAGCCATTGTTGCTTCGTCGGGCGGTATAGATAGCGCTGTGGTATTGGCGCTGGCGTGTGAGGCTTTGGGATCTGGAAATGTACATGCACTATTAATGCCTTCGCAGTTCTCTACCGGCCACTCTGTAAGCGACGCTGAACAACTTTCAAAGAACCTAGACAACTCTTACGATATACTGCCTATTAAGGACATCTTTGAAGCGTACGAGAAAACGCTGCATCCTGTATTCAAAGATCTGCCTTTTAGCGTTGCTGAAGAAAATCTGCAATCGCGCATACGCGGCGCTTTGGTAATGGCAATGTCGAATAAATTTGGTTCTATTCTTCTGAATACATCAAACAAAAGCGAACTGGCTACTGGTTATGGTACTCTGTATGGCGATATGGCGGGGGGCCTCGGCGTGCTCGGCGATCTCTATAAGTTGCAAGTATATGAGCTGGCCAGATTCATAAACAAGGACAAAGAGATCATTCCTGTCAATATCATACAGAAAGCACCTTCAGCAGAATTACGCCCCGGTCAAAAAGATAGTGACAGCTTACCCGAATACACCGTACTCGATCCGATCTTGTTTCAGTACATAGAAGGCAGGCAAGGGCCTAAAGAGATCATTGCTATGGGTAATGATGTAGCCCTTGTGACACGCATCCTGAAGCTGGTGAATACAAACGAGTATAAACGCAACCAGTTTTGTCCCATCATCCGCGTTTCGCCAAAAGCGTTCGGTGTTGGGCGACGGGTACCCATCGTTGCAAAATACCTTGCATAAAAAAAGAGCCCTTATGGGGGCTCTTTTTGTAAACTGGTCAATCTTGATTCGTCTTAAATTCTTAAAGCTGTGTTGCTGTGTAAACTACATCTACTGCATAGTTACCGGCAGGGAAGTTGAAACCAGGCTCGGCTTTGTACTTTACTGAGAAATTCTGGTTGCCACCTTTGCTGCAGTTACTCAGCATGTCGATGTTTGCGGTAGGCACATCCTGGTAGCTAGAGAAACTGTTTGCGATAGTACCGCCGGTGTTATTACCAGATACCATTACATTCAGCACGTCTGCTACTACCATGGTAGGTGCGGGCGTAGTGCTACCTGTGTACGTAAAGTTGGTAGCGTTCGATTTCACAGCAACTTTAAAGTTCTTGTTAGAGCGAACTTTAAGTTGTTGTTCTGAAGACTCAACGCCATCAGCGTAGTGAGCTACAGTTGTAAATGCCATGGTGGTAGGATCCCCGGTTGCAGTACCAGAACCAGTGAAGGTGATCTCGATAGCGTTAGACAAGTTAAGATTAACTGTCTGGCTAGCCGAGCTGTTAACTTGAGCTTTTGCGGCAACAAAAGCGAAAAGGCTGGCGGCGATGAGAAAGATCTTTTTCATGACTATTGTTTTGTTTTGTTGTTAGTTGTTTTGTTGTTGTTTGATGATGCAAAGATTAGACGCAGATCAAACTCATCAAAACTTTTTGATGTGTTTAACCTGAGCTTTGCATCTGGTTAACCCGTGATTTACAGGCGCTTAACGAGCAATTAAGAATCGCTGAGCCTAATTTTATTTTCATAAATTGCATGAAAACCGCTACAGGATGGCGTTTTACGACCTTTCGAAACCACAACGCGAACTACTGTGTAAGGAGATAGAAACACTGTTGGTTAACGATTTGCAAAGCGACTCGTTAACGCATTTTCTGCACTATTTCTCCGATGAAGACACCTATATACGTAAAACAGCGTACCTCGCTGTAGGTAGAATATCTAAGAACGGCTTATTCCCTACTTTTAAAATCATCGCGACACTAAACAGGCTGCTAAAGGAAGATGATTTCAAGACCAGGCAAGCCACAGTAAACGCCGCCGGTGAGATTGGTAAAACTGATTTCGAAATAGTACAGCACTTTTTTGACGTTGCACTATTTGATGAACACCATGCTGTGCGCAATGCGGTGATAGGTTCAGTAAAAAAGATGGGTGAGAAAAACCCTGAACCAGTATTGGCGTGGGCACGCATGTATCTGCATCACGCAGACAAAGAAATACGCCGCGAGATATGCCATGGCATTGAGTTACGCGGGCGTACGCATCCACAGGATATTCTCCCAATGCTGCGAGAATTGGAATTCGACAAGACTGCGCGGGTTCGTAATACCCTGGTGCATGTTATAGGGCAGATCAGCTACAAAAAAGGGTGCCTCGCAACCGTTATCGAAGACTTAAAACAGTGGCAAAACAAGGAGGTAATTGATAAGGCGATCGATGAAATAATCGATGTGCATGATCGCTACAAGAACTTTACGATATTGACACAGGAGGAAGCTATCGATTACATCAACCAACACTATCACCGCACACACTTAACCAAAGTACTTTCCTGAAACGCCAATACCTCTCTATGCATAAAAACTATCTCTTTACTACTACCTGGAAAATTCAGGCTCCCCTTCAAGACGTATGGGATGCTATCTACTATTCGGAGCAATGGCCCCAATGGTGGAAGAATTTCACCTCCGTTATAGAGATCGAAAAAGGCGACGAGAATAGCATCGGCAGCATCCGTACCTACAAACTCAAAAGCCCGGCTATCTACACCCTACGTTTTGATCTCCTTCTTACCAAACGGTCAGACCATAGTTACCTCGAAGGAAATGCTACCGGCCAGCTGGAGGGTATCGGCTCCTGGAAATTCAACGAACGAGATGGCGTAACTGAGGTTACTTGCGTATGGAACGTGGCTACCAACATAAAATGGATGAACTGGCTGGCATTTCTATTAAAACCAGCATTCCGCTACAACCATGGGGTGGTAATGAAAAATGGCGCCAGGGCGCTGTCAGCTAAGCTGCACGCTCCCCTTCTTGAAGTAAGGTTAGACTAGACTCTTTCAATTTTTGCGATAAAACTAAAGGCCTCCGTTGGGAGGCCTTTAGTTTTATTAAGCTGTTTTATACTTATTACCTTATCAGGGTAGTGTTACCACGGTAAGTTTCGATGTAACCGTCAGGGAAACCTACTTTGATAGTGTAAGTGTAGGTATCCATATCCTGTGGTTCACCTTTCCATGCACCATCCCAACCGCGGTTGTCGTTGGCCATGAATACTTCCTGGCCCCAGCGGTTGAATACCCTGAACTCGATCACCCTCTGGAAAGTAAGGTTAGATACTTTGAACAGGTCGTTCTTACCATCGTTGTTCGGGCTGAAGCCGGTTGGAACGAACAGGTTGTCACGATAGTCGATATCCACTTTCACTGTATCGAACGCGCGGCAGCCGTTGGCACCGATACCACCTGCGATATACGTAGTAGGTTCAGTTGGCGTAGCCACAGGGAACGAAGTGTTAGCGTTGTTTAAAGACCCTACAGGAGTCCAGTTGTAGATACGTGCACCGCTAGCCATCAGCTGCAGGCTTTGACCATACTTAACAAATGTATCGCGGGTGATGATCTTGATATCTGGCAGAGGTTTCACTGTTACCTTAGCCGAGATCGTATCGATACACCATACGCTATCATATACTGCGATCTTATAAATTGTGGTTTTCAGTGGTTTCAACACTGGATTAGCACAATCCCAGCAGCTAGCTTCTTTTGTATTAGACAGGATCTCATATTCACCTTTGTCGTTGATCTTATACCATTTGTAGGTAAAGCCACCGCCTTTAGCTTGCATTGGAGAACCTTCGTTGAAGCATATTGCTGTATCAGCAGGTACTACCGAATAGTTATGAACCGGAATGTAAACATCAGCCGAATCACTTACGTAGCAACCACTGCGACCTCTGCTTTCCATGTAATACTTAGTAGACTGTGGTATGTAAGCAAGCGGCTGCTGAATTGTAGAATCAGACAGGAACACTGATGGATACCAGATGTATTCAAACTTATAATCGTCTCTTACGTTCTCCGAATAATCGAAAGTAAACTCAGGACGTGCGTAGTTAGTTTTGATCTCGCTTGATGAGTTAGTAGCACAAACCGAATTTAAAATATTTGGTTTAGTAGCCAACCATGTTGTAGACAGATAATCTGTAGGTACAAAGCTTATCACAGGATCTTGAGTAGCGGTACCAGTGTTACCCGAGTAGCATATTTCTATCAGCAGGTTTTTAGAAGTATCCCAGCTATACGGCTCGGCAAATTTGAAACTGTTCAAACCGTTTACGAGTGTTTGTGCAGCTGCTGTATATTCTTGTTTCAAACCTGTTTGGAACGAGGTTTTTGACATTGATTTTTCGTCAGTACACTTGATCGAGATCTTGAAATTTTTGTATTCGTAAGCCGGATCAACAGAATTCACGTTAAACGAGAGTGCGCTGATCGTACCATATAATATACCAGATTCCAAAAGATCTGCCCTTCTGATTAGATATTGGTTCTTTACACTGTACGTATTAGTGATCAGTGTAGAGGTCAAAGGACCAAGTGTATCATAACCAGGACCAAGGCTACCTACTATTGCAACCTGCACAACATCTTTTGATGTAGACACCTGGGTAGTTCCGCAAGAGATCGGATTTACCGGTTTAGGACCGAACACTTTACCTTCCAGCTGCAGATAGTCAGGGCGGCAAAGGATGATCGGATTCTGAGGGAATACATCTACGCTGTTCAGCTGATCAACCTTCAGGGTTATTGTATCCCTGTTCTTACAAATAGATGGCAGATCGTTAGTATAAGCTATATAAGAAGTTTCTTTATTTGGCGTTGCATAAACGATCTGTCCTGTGTCAGCGCTCAGGCCTTGTGGTTTTCCACCGTCAGCGCCAGTCCAGTAAAGCTTGTAGCTATCTCCGCCCCTTACAAACAGCTCAACAGGGTTGCCACCCTTCAAACAGAAAGGTTTATCTGGACCAAGGTCGATAGTAGGCAATACCTTCAACAGGATAACCTTGTGAGATTTGAAAACGATTGGTGATGTTTGATCACAAGTAGAGTCTTTTGTTGTTACGATCAGGATGTGCTCGCCAAGGTTACCATAGTGCGGAGCCCAGCTGAATGTACCAGTTACATTAGTTGTGCCCTCTCCCACTACTGTGAACGATGCACCAGGGAAGTTGGTAAGGTTAGCTTCCATATACAGCGCCCTGTTAGGCAGCGTAGTGCTGGCCTTAACATCGAAATCGAATTTCACACCAGAGCAGGTAGTGAATTTATCTTTATCGTTTGATAACTCACCGAAGGTGATGTTCTGAGGATCGCTCAGGTTAGGAGCAGTACCATTACAGTTTAATATTGAAACCTGTACGTCGCGGTTACAAACACCCAGTTTGGTACCTGTTGCACGATCGTAGCTGGTAACTTTAAAGGCAACCACGTGCTGACCGGGGAACATTGCCGTAAATGTGGCAGTACCAGTAGTAGGATCGGTGTTATATGGATTCAAAGGTGCAGATGTCGCTGCGCCGATCGGATCTATCGCAGTGTAAGGAGTGCAATAGTTATAGAAAGAATTCCATTGATCGCGGGGAATTACGTTCTCAGTTACCAGAGAATCGCCAAATGGATCCAGTGGACCGTTCAGGTAAGTTGATGGAATACCAACACAAAGGTATGGCAGCGGCTGCACGGTAAATTTAGGCGTACCCTGATCGTACCTGAACTTGTTGTTGATGGTTGCATCTACAAAGATGTTACCCTGGGGGTTACAACCTGTACCAGAACCCGGCTGGCTGATATTTACGATACCACCATCGCGGCAGCACGAAGACCAGTAGAAAGTCCAGTCTGTTTGGGCAGAAGGCAGTGTTTTCGTACCCACACTACGTGTGTGTTTAAAACCCGGGTAAGGGTTCGAAGTATTTTGGCACTTACTCAGATTTTTTGCACCTGCACAAAGTTGATCTATGTCGTCAGCAACGCCATCCCATGTCATAGAGATCGAACGAGTATTATCGTTAACATACGGGGCATGGCCTGCCTGGGCAGAGAAAAAGTATACTGTACCTGCGCCACCTGCCGGATTGGTAGATGCATTACAAGAATAGTACAGATCCACTATTACGCGATAGGTAAGATCACCAGGACCTGTACCTGCATACTCAACCGTGATGTCGGCAGCAGCAAAGTGCGAGGCCTTAGCCATCTTGACATTGAGCGTCAAAAGCAGCAGAAGAACTGCAGAAAAAGCCCGAATCAAGGATTTGTGGGTGAATTTCATAGAATGAACAATTTTTATAACTAAGTAAAACAGCTTATTTGTTAAAGCAATTATAAAAGAAGACAGTTAGATTTCAAATATAGTTGGAATAATCCGCATTTCTAAATGATAATAATACTTAAATTTTAAAAAGATCCCGGTTTTCACCGGGATCTTATAAATATCGAAGTATTTAATTTGTCACCTCGGTTCGTTGTCGATCAAGTTACTTGATCAGGGTCACATTACCCTGGCGCGATATTTTGCGGCCAGTGTATGTTTCAGCTTCAATCGTATAGATATACACTCCTATCGGCTGAGGCTCACCATTGTAAGTACCATCCCATCCTTCTTCGATGTTGTTGGTCTCAAACATCTTCTGACCCCACCTGTTAAATACTATGAAGCTTTTCAGCCTTGCTTCGCCCAGGTGCAGGACTTTCAATTTCGAGTTGCGGCCCGGCGTAAACACGTTCGGCATATCGATCTCACTGTCAGCAGATATTAGTACATCTATCGAATCGGTTGTAGTACAACCAAACTCAGTAGTAGCCTTTACAACGTAGCGTGTATTGACTTCTGGTTTTGCCATTGGGTTCGAAACATTTGGATTGCTCAGACCCACAGGAGGGAACCAGTTGAAATACAGGGCGTTACCTTTAGGATCCATCTGGTGGCTCTGGCCAGGGAACAGTTTCACTGAAGCAGGCAGATCTATGATCGCCGCTGGTTTCACAGTCACTTTCACTTTAGCCGTATCGAAGCATCCGTTTGTATCGCGTGCATACACTGTATATAACTGTGTACCGGCAGGCCATACTGTTGGCAGCAGGCTTGTTACATCGCTGATATTTTCATTTGGCGTCCACATGAACGATTTCAGACCTGCACCTACCATTGTCAGTTGCGCTGTATCGCGAGGGCAGATCGCTGTGTCTGAAGACAGGAATACGAAGTCTGCAGGAAATACTGTCAGCGTAATGTCGTCATCGTCTTTACAACCTGCTGATGTTGATACTGTAGCTTTTAATGTGGTAGTAGCCAGTGCTTTAAATATCGGGTTCGGAATGTTAGAAGCAGTCAGCGCTGTACCAGGTGTCCAGTCATAAGTATATTTATATGCAGGTGTTACTGTAGCAACCAGTTGCATAGTATCGCCATGACACATAGCCGCATCCTCTTGTAGTGCCACTGTTGGGATTGGCTGTACCTCAATATCGAAACTGGCTATGCTATCCTTAGGACAGTTAACATGTTGGGCCTTCAATATGTATTTGAATTTACCCGTTTGTGGAGACACGCCTGGCGGTGTAATAGTTGGTGTCATGCTGGTTGGATCAGAGACTGAACTGTTGCCAATTGAGCCGTCCATTGCAGTCCATGAGTAAGTGTAGCGTGAGTCACCTACGGTATTCACCTTAACATTTTGACCAAGACAAATCGCGGTGTCAGGAGTTAGTATCTTGAAGCCGTCAAGCACATCCACTACTACCGTATCGAAACCTGTACAAGTATTATTAGTAGCACCAATTTGCACATAATAAGTGATATCTCCCTGAGGTGTCACCGTTGGTGTTTCAGCGGTAGCGCTGCTCAGGTAAGTAGGTGGGAACCATTTTACATTATATGTGACACCTGAAATGGGTTGCAGATTCAGGTCGAATGTAGAAGCAGTACCAGGACAAGTCAGGATATCAGTAAGCGGCGTAAACGTTGGTGTCGGCAGCATGTTGATCGTTACCGTATCCGCATTTTTAGCGCAGAATGCAGTTTGCTGAGAAATAACCCTATAAGATGTCTGACCATAAGCAGTAGCTACAGGAGCGCTGGTATTCGTGCTGCTTAACGTGCCCGGACCAGAGATCGTGCTCCACAGGAAGTTACCACCGCCAGCCACACTCAGCTGCACTGGTTGACCAGGGCAAACAGTTGTGTCATTGCTTGCTTTTGTAGCAGGCCATATAAATATAGGTATGGTTGAAATGTACGTGTACATGATACCGGGAGGATCGCAGGTAGAGTCGCGAACGGTAACAGACAGGTTGAACAGACCCGACTGGTTAGGACCAGGTGTCCAGCTGAATTCACCACGTACCGAGTCTGTTTTCTGACCGAAATATGCAGTAGTGGCCGCAGGTATCGAGAAATTATGGTTATCCTCACCAATAAGTATTGAGTTCGGGTTAGACGATTTCAGATCATATCCAAAACTCAGCGGCTGACCGGCACAACCTTGTATCTGGCCACCGACGGTAATAACTGAGGGTGGTGGTTTTGGAGTCACTACCGGAGCCGTAGCACCGCAGTTACCAATTACCTGCACCTGCACATCACGAAGAATAGAACCGATCAGTAAACCATTGCGGAATTCGCGGGTACGTACTGAAAGTGTATATGCACCAACTACTGGAGCGGTAAAGTTCATTTGACCGGTCGCAGCATTTAGTGTAAAAGTATTTGCAGTCTGTATCGGGTTGCTAGGGAGCGCGTAGTTAGGATAAGGCGGAGCCACCGGGTTGTTGAACGGAGCAGCTGTCGGGTTTGAAGAGCACGAACCTGCAGTATTATATGGCTGCTGAACGTCGCTCGAAAGTGAGTCGCCATTCGGGTCAACCGCACCATTGTTGAACTGGAACGGAACGTTTACGCAAACGTAAGGTATCGGCTTGTTGGAGAAATAAGGTGATGAGTTGCCCTGGAAACTACCAGTGTTGTCAAATGTTGTCTCTGTATAAAAATAAAGACCGGTAGAACCAGCGAGGTTGTTACTCGGGTTCCGGTTACCTATAAATGTATAGAACGTCCAGTAGTTACACTGGAATGGGAGCGTAACATCGGCATAATACCACCACTCGTGGTAACCCGGGATGGAGCTCGACGTGTTGGTACAGTTGGTTGGGTACAACGACGGAGAGCAACCCAGAGCTACGGGAGAACCGTTAGGAACGCCCGGAGGGATAACGCCCGGGTATACGGCCATGGTAGTTTGGTATACCGTTGAGTTACAACTGTTTTTGTAACACAGCGGCTGCGACGTAGGTGCACCGGCACCTGTACAGTCGCGATAAAACTTGAAGAAAACGCGGTAAGTAGAGTCACTTATCCACTCGTAAATGATCTCACCACCGGCCGCGTGCGAAGCCTTCACTTCTGTAGGCTTGGCCGCGAACAACAATAAGACCAATAGTGTTAATAGGTACGAACTGTTTTTTCTCATTTTTAGGTAATTTTTTATACGGACCAACAATATAAGGCGAATATTCTTAAACTTTAAAACTCTTTAACTGAATGAGCCAGATTCATTTAGATTGAAAAAAATATCAATTGTTAAAATTGAACCGTTGCCCAAACGAAAGACGGCAAGCTGGGCGTTAACGTTGGGATGTATTCCATAATTTCTTCACAAATTCTGTTAAATCGTTCATATTCAATTCTTTCATACACTTAAAATGTCCTTTGGGGCATTTATTATAGCCCAACTTGCTGCACGGATGACAACTTAACCCTTTGTTTTCCAATATAATGGAATTGGGAGAAACGGTTGTATTTAAATTATTATATCCATAATAGGGAAACATGCCCATCTCCGGCGAGGTATTACCCCACAAGGAAATAACAGGCTTGTTGAATGCCGCGGCCACATGCATCAGGCCGGTGTCGTTACTTACTATCACCTTAGCTTTTTCTACTATATAGGCAGATTCATTCAGGTTGAACTTCCCACAGGAGTTATACACCTTTATATTGTTACCCTCCGCTATTTGCTGACCTTCCTCCCTGTCTTCGGGACCACCCAGCAGTATTACCGGGTAAGGAACCTTTGAGATAAACTCCCTCCATTTCTCAACCGGCAGTTTCTTGGTGTTATATGACCCACCGATAACACAGGCAACATAGCCGGCCCAATGGCTCATCGGGAGGTCAGAGTTTTTCAGGACAGCATTCTTTGGAACGAAATAATCCAGGCCCTGCCCGTCGTTTTTAATGCCCAGTGGCCTGATGCACTCAAAATAACGGTCTACTATGCTCTTGTCGGGCATAGTATCCATTTTAAAGTTAACCAGCAGCCATTTACGGATATTGAGCTTATCGAAAGTATATGACTTGGTTTTCAACGCTTTCTTCACGCGCGCACTCCTGATATTACGGTGCAGGTCGATCACCACATCAAATTTTTCCTTTTTCAGATCTTCAATAACAGCTGGCAGGTCCTCGTTCATATAGTGCGCCTTATCGATATACGGATTGTACGCTACTATAGACCTGAAAGATTCTTTGGTAAGAAAATGCACCTCTGCTCCCGGTTTCTGTTGCTTAATGCAACGTACTATGGGAGTAGTCAATACAATATCACCAATGGAAGAAAAACGGATAACAAGGACCTTCATGAGCCGCCAACCTACAAAAACAGAATCAAAAATTGAAAGTTATCTAAGAGTTTACGGCGCATATTCTAATACACACCAGGTCTTTTCATCAGCCACACCTAGCTCTTGTTTGGCCCCGGCGCTGATGCCGATGATGCTGTTATGGTATTGCTTGGTGCCAGGAATGACACTGAGCACTTTTACATAAATGGTCTTTTCTGTACCCGGGTTGTACACCTTTATAATAGTGCCTTTGGGAGCAGTATTGTGAAAGGCATAATACAGGTTGGTGCCTTTTATCTTGCTTCCGTTGCCGAAGAACACAGCACCACCTTTTTCTTCGGTGATCTTAGTGCCGCTATGGGTTTGCTCCATAAACAGCTTTTCCTCGGGACTAAGCGTATCAATCGGAGCAGCCTTTTTTATGATAATTATGGTATCGGCAGATTTCTTTTTAGAAATGAGACCGGCAGTCCTTTGCTGGGCCAAAGCCGGCAGGATCAAACAAGCACACAGAATACTAAACAACAGCCTAAACATGACAATTGGGGATTAAATGAAGGTACTAATTTCTCCCTAGTCCGTATCGTTAATATCCATTCTGATGCGCCAGTGTTTCGGTAAATAATTGTTAAACCTGTTACCTAATGCCTTGACCCATCCTAAGCCCAGTCCTTTATATGTAACAAGATACCATCCTTTATCCACCTGCGGTAGCTCAGCGTCTTCTTTTTTAAGAAATTTTAATGCCTGTTCTTTCGAGACCTCCAGCGTGGCGATGGAACTGCTGCGATCGATGCTCAAGGCAATATCGTGAGCAGGCAGCCATTCTTTCGCGGTTGGTGAGCCTATAGGCAAGCCCGTTCTGCGCAGATATACATACTTACTTAGCAGGTGCATATCAGCTTCGTGCTCCGAACGAATAGCACTATACTCTTCTCCGGTTGGAACACATAACCAGTCTGCGAAGTTGAGTACATGCGCCGCTTGCAGATGCGCCTTTTTATCGTGTGTTGATTTGTATTTCGTGTAGGCGATCGTCTTTTCAGCCTCCTTTTTGCGCAATGCTGCAATAAAGAACCCTTCGCCTTTTACGCGGTGCGGGAAGAACCTATAGCCGAACATGCCTTTAGCAGTTGTCACTTGCACTATCCCCCACTCTTCGTTTACCGGCACGGGCAAACTTTCCACTTCAAATTCGGTGGCCAGCCAGTCGAGTATCTCTTCATCTTCCTGCTGCGAATAGGAGCAGGTGGCATAGATAAGAATACCGTCTTCCTTCAGGGCAGGCCAAACATCGGCCAGTATGCGTTGCTGGCGTTGACTGCAGAGAAGTACGTTAGACTCACTCCACTCATTCAGTGCAGCAGCATCTTTCCTGAACAAGCCAGAACCGCTACATGGTGCATCGGTTACTATCAGGTCGAAATAACCAGTCAGCTTACCAAAGTCTTTGGGATCGTTGCTGGTCACCCAGGTATTCATATACCCCCAGCGGGATATGTTCTCTTCCAGTATAGATGCACGCGTGCGGATAACCTCGTTGCAGACAAGCAGGCTGTCTGGCTCCAGCAGCGAAGCCACCAGCGTGCTCTTGCCGCCGGGCGCTCCACACAGATCCAACGCGCGCAGGCCGCTACGTTCCGGCAACAGTTGCCTGATCATATGATCGAGGAACATGGACGATGCTTCCTGCACATAGTATGCACCTGCATGATACAATGGATCGAGCGTGAACACCGGACGAGCGTCCAGGTAACGACCTGTTTCGCACCACGGCACTGGTGTATTATCAGCAAATACGCCTGCCCCTTTTACAGGATGCAGGCGTACAGACACGGCCGCAGGCTGCCGGTGCGCTGCTTCAAAATTTTCCCTGTCAAAACCTTTTACGGTTTCCAGTTCGCGAAGCAGTTGTTCCGGTAATGCGGCCAATATCGTGGATTGAATTACAGTTTAAAAGGCACGCCAACATAGTTGTGCGGCGTGATCGATTTCAGTTCTTTCTTCACTTTAGCCGATACCTTGAGGGTATTGATAAAGTTGTGGATGTCTTCTTTATTGATGCCTGACTTACCGCGTGTCAACGCTTTCAGCGCCTCGTACGGCTGCGGGTAATTCTCGCGACGCAATACTGTTTGGATAGCTTCCGCTACCACAGCCCAGTTGGCATCGAGATCCTGCTTCATCTTGTCTTTGTTCAGCAGTAGCTTATTTAGACCTTTCTCCAGCGAGCGCAGTGCCAGGAAGCTATGCGCCATAGGTACACCTACGTTACGCAGCACAGTGCTATCTGTCAGGTCACGCTGCAGGCGGCTGATAGGCAGCTTGGCAGCAAGGTGTTCATAGATAGCATTGGCAATACCAAAGTTACCTTCAGCATTTTCAAAGTCTATCGGGTTCACCTTATGCGGCATAGCAGATGATCCTACTTCGCCCTCTTTTACTTTCTGCTTGAAGTAGTCCATGGAGATATAGCTCCATATATCACGGCTAAGGTCTATCAATATGGTGTTTATCCGCTTCAGCGCATCGAATTGTGCAGCCAGGTTATCGTAGTGCTCTATCTGGGTGGTGTACTGCATACGTTCCAGTCCCAGTTTATTATTCACGAAGTCGTTACCGAATCTTACCCAATCCCTATCAGGGAAGGTAACATAGTGTGCATTGAAGTTACCGGTTGCACCGCCGAACTTAGCCGCGAATGGCACATGAGACAGTTGTTGTATCTGTCCTTCCAGGCGCTCTACAAACACCATCCACTCTTTACCCAGTGTGGTAGGCGAAGCAGGCTGACCGTGCGTGCGGGCCAGCATCGGTATGCCTTCCCAGCTTTTAGACATTTTGCGCAGCGACAGTACTACGTTCTGCAACATAGGCAGGAACTGCTCTTCCAGCGCCTCTTTCCAAGACAAAGGAACCGAAGTGTTGTTCACGTCCTGCGAGGTCAGGCCAAAGTGCACCCATTCAACGGCATCGCCGGCGCCCAGGGCTTTCAGTTTCTCTTTCAGGAAGTATTCCACCGCTTTCACGTCGTGGTTGGTGGTGCGTTCTATGGTTTTTATCTGTTGCGCATCAGCTTCAGTGAAGTCCTGGTAGATGGTACGCAGCTTGGCAGGCTTTGCAGCCGCAGGCAGCTTGAATATCTTCTTTTCGGCAAGGAACAGGAAGTATTCTACTTCTACCCTTACGCGGTAGCGTATCAATCCGAACTCTGAGAAATAAGGAGCCAGTGCCGCAAGTTGCGAGCGGTAACGCCCGTCGACAGGGCTGATGGCTGTAAGCGCTGATAATTCCATGGCGCAAAAGTACAGTATGAGCCTGACAGTATAAAGCGGGGCCTCACTTTAGCTTTCTGGCTGATAACCATTAACTTTACAAATGTGAGCAAACCCGCATCCAGCAAGCGTATCTACGGCCTCGACATATTGCGGGCAGCTGCTATACTTTTCGTCATGCAGTCGCATAGCCTCACTTACCTGGAACCCATTTTCAACGTTCATTATTACTGGCTGTTCATACTCGACGGGGTAAGCATATTCTTCGTGCTGAGTGGTTTCCTTATTGGCGGCATCCTCATAAAAACCATCGACAATAACGAGGCCAGCCCCGGCAACCTGTGGCAATTCTGGATACGGCGATGGTTTCGCACCCTGCCCAACTATTTCCTGATCTTACTAATGCTGCTACCGGCGTATAGATATGCCTTTGGGCAGTTCCCCGATAAAGCACTTCAATTTTTCAGCTTCACCCAAAACTTTGCTTCACCGCATCCTGATTTCTTTGGCGAGGCGTGGAGCCTTTCGGTAGAAGAATGGTTTTACCTTTTAGTACCCGCCGGCCTATTCCTGCTGACCGCATTAGCCAAAGCCCCCAAACGACTGACAATCCTTTCTTGGATATGCTTTGTGCTGGTTTCCATCACCTGCTACAGGCTTTATACAAACCTGGCGCATCCAGAGTATTTCGCCAATCATACCTGGGACCGTTACATCCGAAAAACAGTATTGACGCGCATGGACAGCATTATGTTTGGCGTGCTGGGAGCGTACCTATGCTATTACTTCCCTAAGCTTTGGAATGCAAGGAAGAACGCACTGTTCATTGCAGGCATACTTCTGCTATTCGGTGCAAGGATCATGGGAACCTTATCTGATTTTTACTATCAGCACTTCGACCTTTCGGTTCAGGCGATAGGCGTGCTGCTATTGCTGCCAAAACTCCGTTCCATATCAACTGGCAAAGGCCCGGCGTTCCGGTTCCTTAGCTTTATCAGCGTCATTTCGTATTCTATGTACCTGCTCAATTTCACCATTGTGCAAAAGGTATTGATAGCTGGTATATTGAAGGTAACAGGCGCCAATATGCAATCCAGCGTTGCCGCCTGCCTGCTTGCATACACCCTTTTCTGGTCATTGACCATTGGGCTTGCATACTTGCTGTACAGGTTTTATGAGCGACCGATGATGAACCTGCGTGAACGTTTTGCAAGCAAGACAGAAGAACCCATGCCGCCCGCAGACGCTATACCGCGGCTATAGCTGCTCTTCGTTAAAAAATTTCAGACTACCTTTCGGGCATGAAAATCTGCGTGCATTTCGCCTTACTTCTGTTCCTGTGTGCTTTTGCCCCTTCGATCCATGCCCAGGTATTCATTGCTGGCCCCATGGCAGGACATGTTAGCCGCAACACCGCCAACATATGGATAGAAGCAGCCGAAGACGTTTCCAAAATGCAGATAGCCTATTGGCCTGCCAGCGACTCGCTGCAGCGTAAAAGCTTTGACTATTACGGCGAACTCAGCAAACGCTTCAATACTGCGGTATTCACCATCAATGAACTCAATCCCGCGACCACTTACTATTACGAGATCACAGCATCAGGCTCCGCACACAATGGTGCCATCAGGAACAGCTTTACCACGCAACCAGAACGGGAAGTAGTTGATTTCTCATTTCTTACAGGCTCTTGCGCTGCCAACGTCTTAGATACATCCATCTTCACATCGATGGCCAACACGCCTGCTGATTTCATGGTGTGGCTTGGCGACAACTGGTACTTACCTAATAAAATACCGCGTAGCGAGATACTTTGGCAGGGCGCGTACCATGTGCGCAGCATGCCCATCCTGCAGCCGCTATTCAGGGCCATGCCGCACTATGCCACATGGGATGACCACGACTACGGACCTAATGATTCTGACAAAGACTTTCCTTTGAAAGAAGATGCACGCCGCGCCTTCATCGACTATTGGGCCAATCCTTCTTATGGCCAGGATGACAGGGGCATTTACACCAGCTTTACCTATGGCGACGTTAAGTTCATTATGCTGGACGACCGCTGGTGGCGCAGCAGCGACAAGGAGCCCGCTATGATAGACGGCAACAAAAACAAAAGCAAGCTGATGTTTGGCAAAGAGCAAATGGACTGGCTGAAGAAAGAGCTTAAAAGTAGCGATGCCACTTTCAACATCATCGTATCAGGCAGCCAGATGCTGAACGAATACACCAAGTACGATTGTTTCTACCAGTTCCCTGAGGAGTACGACGAGTTGATGAACTATATTGAAAAGAAGAAGATAGAGGGCGTCATCTTCTTCACCGGCGACCGCCATCATTCAGAGATCATTCGTGTCAATAGGCGCAGGCACTACCCACTGTACGATGTTACCGTATCACCATTCACCTCCAATGTTCATAAAGTGGATAAAGAGCTAAACAATCCTTTGCGCGTACCGGGCACACTTGTCGACCAAAAGCAAAACTATGCGAGAGTGTCCGTATCAGGCAAGGCGGGCTCAAGAAAGTTACGCGTTGAATACCTGGGATTAAAAGGCGAGAAGCTGGCCGAATGGCAGGTGAGTGAGAAAGAGCTGGAATATCTCTGGTAACAACTGTGTTTTGAATTGAAGTACATTTTTCCAACATTTGTACTCACGCCAAAACACATACACATTGAAAACAACTTCTTTCGCGGCCTGCCTGCTGATGGCATCGGCTACCGCTACTGCACAATCTACCGGGGACTATCTCAACTCCATACGTAATAACTCAGCTGCACTCACGGCTTTCTTTTCGGCTATGCCAAAAGGCGGTGATCTGCACCACCACTACACAGGCTCTGTATATGCCGAGACCTACATCAACCGTGTGGTGACCAACAACTACTTCATCAACAAAGCCACCAACGTAGTGCGAAAGGACAGTGCCAAAGGTTATGTGCGCTTTTCTACCTTGGGCGATTCGCTGGGATACTACAAACAGCAGCTGGTACAGAAATGGTCGGTGAAGGATTACAACGGCGTCAGCTACCCCTCCGACTTGCAGTTCTTTGAAACCTTTGGCGGCTTCGGTGTTACCAGCGGCGACAGCCTGAAGGCAGGCTTGCTGGAACTGAAGAACAGGGCTATCAAAGAGAACGTGAGCTATATCGAAACAATGTTCACCAGCATACCTTGTAATATAGACCTTGGGCCTGTGAACAAGTACCAGGCTTTGCTGAGAACCGCACAAACAAACCGGGATGAAGCCACGGCTCAGAAACTACTTGGTGAACTATATACCTGGCTGCAGACCCGCAATATCAAAGGCTGCGCCAGCTCCTATAACAAACAAGTAGCCCAACTGCATGAAGATGCCAAAATAGACGACGCCCAATTCACCATGCGCTACCAAAACTATGTGACGCGCGTGGTGCCGCCGCTCGTTGTGTTCAAGAGCCTTGCTGTGGCCTTTGAGTCGGCCAATAGCAGTCCGCTGATGGTGGGCGTGAACATCGTTGCACCTGAGAACAACGAAACATCGATGGCGGACTACTGGCTGCATATGCAGATGTACAAGTTCCTGCACAATGAATATCCGGGCGTGGAGTACTCTATGCACGCCGGTGAGCTGGTACTGGGCATGGTACAACCTGAAGAACTGACCTGGCATATAAACGACGCCGTGTACGTAGCCGGCGCCACACGCATAGGCCATGGGGTTGACATACCTTACGAGTACAAGAGCCACGACCTGCTGCGCTATATGGCAAAGAACAAGATTGCCGTCGAGATCAACCTGGCGAGCAACGAGTTCATACTAAAAGTGAAGAACGACAGGCACCCGATCAGCCTTTACGAGCAGTTCCATGTACCCATAGTTATCAGCACCGACGATGCTGGCGTACTGCGTACCAACCTGGCAGAACAATACGTGCTGCTGGCCAAGCGCTACCCAGACATCAGCTACAAGGACATCAAGCGTTACGTGTTCAACAGCATCAAGTACTCGTTCATTGAAGAAGAGGAAGTTAAGGAGAAACTCAAGGCCGACCTGGAGCAGCGGTTTACTGAGTTTGAGTCGGGCATTGATGCCCTGCAGTAAGCGACAGTACTACTGCCTATTGAGCGAGCGAAGTCATTCATTCTCAACAGCTGGTGAAACAATAATTTCCACCAACTGAGCCATGCATTACACTTTAGCAAAATACAAATGATGTAAAAGAGCGATTAAAAATCTAATTTTGTGGCCTTAGACCAGATACAATCCCGGTTCGGAAAGCATGGCATTATTAGGTAACATCATCGCCCGTTCATTACAGATCCGCAAACAGTTCAAGCTGCCAGTGGCAACGCCCGGTGCCTACCAGAGGCACACGTTACGCCAGTTGCTGGAGCGCGGTCAGTACACCAAGTTCGGCAAGTTCTATGGGTTCGACCAGATACTGAGCAAGGAGGTAGATTTCACTACTGCCTTCCGCGAAAGGGTACCGGTGCATACCTATAATGAGATGTTTGCCCAATGGTGGCACCGCTGCCTGAAGGGCGAAGAGAACGTGACCTGGCCGGGCAAGGTAAAGTACTTTGCGCTTAGCTCCGGTACTTCCGAGAGCGCAAGCAAGCACATACCCGTTACCGGCGACATGATCAAGTCCATCAAGAAGGTTGGCTTCAAACAGCTCTATAGCCTGCTGGACTTCAAAGTTCCTTCCAAGGTATTCAGCACAGGTGTGCTGATGCTGGGTGGTACTACCTCTCTGTACGAGAAGGGCGGCTACTTCGAAGGCGACATGAGCGGTATCAGCGCCAAGAACATGCCGAAATGGATCTCTAACTTCTTCTACAAGCCGGGCCAGAAGATATCTAAACGCCCCAAGTGGGAAGACCGCATCAAGCTGATAGTGCGCAAGGCACCTCAGTGGGACGTGGCCACCGTGTGCGGCGTGCCTGCCTGGGTGCAGATAGTGCTGGAGCAGGTAATAGAATACCATGGCGTTAAGAACATTCACGAGATATGGCCCAACCTGAGTGTGTACATACACGGCGGCGTATCGTTCGAGCCTTATAAAGAGAGCTTCAAAAAGCTGCTGGGCAGAGATATAACTTATATCGAGACCTATATGGCCAGCGAGGGTTCATTTGGCTTTAAAGCTAAGCCCGACGGCAGCGGCATCAAGCTGGTATTGAACGCGGGTATCTTCTTCGAGTTCGTGCCTTTTACCTCTGAGAACTTTGACGAGGATGGCAACCCCAAAGCCAACCCCAAGACCTTCATGGTAGATGAAGTGCAGGAGGGTGTAGACTATGCAGTAATGATCAGCACCTGCTCGGGGGCATGGCGCTATATCATTGGCGACGTGATACGCTTTACCAATGCCAAAGAGCACGAGATAGCCATCAGTGGCCGTACCAAGCAGTTCCTCAGCCTGTGTGGCGAGCACATGTCTGTCGACAATATGAACAAGGCGATAGACACTGTATCTAAGAAGCTGAAGATCGACATACGCGAGTTTGCTGTAGCCGGCATGGCGCATGAGAACCTGTTTGCCCACCGCTGGTACATTGGCTGCGACGACAAGTGCGCCGATGCCAAAGACATACGCCGCATACTGGATGAGACCCTCGCCGAGATCAACGACGACTATGCTGTAGAACGCACGTCGGCGCTTAAAGAGGTGTTCGTTGAGGTGCTGCCGAATGATGTCTTCATCGACTACCTGCGCTCTGTAGGCAAGGAAGGCGCCATGAGCAAATTCCCACGGGTGCTAAAAGGCCCCGCACTAGCCAGCTGGGAAGACTACCTGGAAAAGAATAAAGTGAAAGTGATGAGTAAGGCTAAATAGCCTGTCTTATAAATTTCTTTGAAGTCCCCTCGCTTTGGTGAGGGGATTTTTTATTGGGTATTATTTCTCATCGTCAAAACCGGTAGTTGACACTGATGGTGGCCGGGAAGTATGCAAACCATTGGTGGGTCGCTTCGTAGTAAGAAGGAGGAGGATTGGGTATTCCTGTATACCGGCCGTTGTCGTGAAATTCCCATGTGTCCAATATTCCGCCTCTTATTCCCCATTCGGAATTCATATAAATATGTTTGCTGCAACGCCAAGATATACCACCGTAAATGCTCAGAAAACGCGCTTTATCAGAGGGTTGTTGATTGTCGTAATTAAACCAGCCATAGTGTGCTGAAAAACCGAAATAACGAAACATGTCTTTTTTCACCTTGGCGGGATGAATATTGATGAAAGCGCCCGTCTGCGCTACGAAACCCTTTAGGTAGAGAAACCAGGCCGATGACTCCATAGAAACACCGAAACTAGCACCAGGTGTATGGTAGGCTACTCTTGCCGTACCTCCAAGCAAAAGCGGACTGCTCGAAGTTCCCAGCCCAACTTCAAACTGGGCAAAAGATAGTACGGGGAGAAATAGCAGAATGCAAAGCAGTCTGAACATAGGATGGAGGTTTGTTAGGTTATTGCAATCGGGATGCCGATTTAGTCGATCTTTATTTTTCTTACATAATTATTACACGGCATCAAGGCAGCATATTCTCTAATTCCTCAATGACCTGATAAGGCGGTCTGGCATCTGGAACAAACTCCTCAAGCGCCTCTACTACTTTAGGGAATTCATCTACAAAGTTCAAGTCAGGTATTTCGTCCAGCTGAAACCTCGCCATCAGCTGTCTGAAGCCTGCTTCATTTGTTCCCCATACCTGCAAGTGCTTTGCTTCCTTCACAAATATTTCCTCCAGCTTTTCTTCTGTATGATAGATCAGTCCAAACTCTATGAAACAATCCTGCGCCAACTCGACCTGGTAATTGCTTAGCACGTTCAGGACGTGCGCTCTGTCTGCATAGCTGCTATAATTAGGCTCTTCGTCGTACTCGCCATATATACAGCAAACCTCATCGGGCAGCTGGTGAGCAAGTTCTACGAACAAGCCCCAAAGACGGGAGTTATTGATATTTATTTCGGCAAAGAACTTGAAAGGCAAGTCCTGCTCTGTGTTGTACCTGAATTTGTAACCCTCGACGATATTCGCAGTTTCGCGCTGCTTCAGGCGCTCAAACACCTCCTCCTGATCGTTATTTGGTACTTCGTCCGGTCTTGGCAATCGCAGTGTTGGAGGCGTTTCCAGCATGGGTATTATTTAATCGGTCAACAGTTTCAAACTTTCTTCTTTCAATAGCTCCCTCTTTATCGGTACTACGCCCACCTCTTCGCACACCAGGCCGCCGGCTATGTTCGATATCTCGGCCATGAGGCGGGCATCTTTGGTGAGCGCGTAAACGATGGAGGCTGTAGCGATAACGGTATCACCTGCGCCTGATACATCGGCTATGTTGCGTAGGTGCGATGGGATAATGGCCGAATCGCCATTGCTATAGTACACCCCTTTTTCAGACAGCGTAACGAAAGTGATGCTGTGGTGCAGTTGCTTCTGCAGCACAGCGTGCACATGGTCCATCTCTTCCTGGTCTACCGTAGTCAGCGGTATGTGCAGGCCTTCACGCACCTCTTTCAGGTTAGGTTTGAAGACAGTTACGTTCTTATAAGCAAGGAAGTTCTTTTTCTTGGGATCTACTGCCGTGATGATGCCGAGTTCCCGGCAATGCTCTGTGATGCGGTTGATCACATTCTCTTTGAGCACGCCCTTGTTAT
This sequence comes from Polluticoccus soli, assembly GCF_029269745.1. Taxonomy (NCBI): domain Bacteria; kingdom Pseudomonadati; phylum Bacteroidota; class Chitinophagia; order Chitinophagales; family Chitinophagaceae; genus Polluticoccus; species Polluticoccus soli. The sequence continues at coordinate 164,721 of NZ_JARJHT010000003.1, forward strand.
AGTCCTCGAATATCAGTACCTGCGGCTTTTGTATTTGCAGGAAGCGTAGCACCATATCTATGAACGGGTGCTCGTCTTCTGTAGCAAGGTCTTCGGTTACTTCATCATCCAGTCGCATCATTTGCTGGTTGCGGCTGATGACGCGGGTCTTGGTGGTGGTAGTGCGTTTGCAGCATTGCAGCAGCGAGGTATCGATGCCCTCGTTCTTTGCCAGTTGCTCCAGCGTTTTGCCTTCTACATCATCGCCTATCACACTGGCCAGGGTAACCTTAGCACCCAGCGTGCGGCAGTTGAGCGCCACGTTGGCAGCGCCGCCTAAACGGCTTTCGCGCTTGCGCAGGCTTACTATAGGCACCGGCGCTTCGGGAGATATACGTTCTACATCGCCCCACCAGTAGTTGTCCAGCATCACATCGCCCACTACTACTACGTGCAGCTTTTCTATATCATCAAACAACTGTTCTATATCAGCTCTCATTATTAACTGCGAGTCCTCGTTTTTTCAGGAAGTAATATACAGGTATGCCTATCAGCACGATGATGAGGCCGGGCCAGGTATAGTCTGGTTTGTACAGCAGCAGCACTATGCAAATGAAAGATGCCAGCAGTATGTACAGGAAAGGTATCAGCGGGTAACCGAATGCTTTGTACGGACGTGGCGCATCGGGCATGGTCTTGCGGAGCTTGAAGATGCCGGCGATGGTCAGTATGTAGAACAGCAGCACGGTGAAGATGATAAAGTCGAGCAGGTTGCCGTACTGGCCGCTGAGGCAAAGCAGGCAAGCCCAGAGGCATTGCATCCAGAGCGCTTTGCCCGGTACGCCTTTTTCGTTCAGCACACCGGCCGATGGCAGGAATAAGCCGTCCTTAGCCATGGTATAGTACACACGCGCACCTGAAAGTATCAGGCCGTTGTTGCAACCAAATGTTGACACCATAACAAGCAATGCTATCACGATAGTACCCACGCTGCCAAACACTTTGAGTGCTGCTGCCAGCGCTACCCTGTCGGCAGGGGCGCTGCTGATCTCGCTGATGGTGAGTACGTTCAAGTACATCAGGTTCATTGATACGTATAGTGCAGTTACAACAAAGGTTCCGATGAAGAGGCTGAGGCCGATGTTACGTTCAGGCTTTTTGATCTCGCCGGCAATGAAGGTTACGTTGTTCCAGGCATCGCTGCTGAACAGGGCGCCCACCATGGCGATACAGATAGCCACTACCAATTCGAAGGTGCCAAGCGTTTTGTGCGAGATCATCTCCGGGGTATTGGTGATGGTCTTCGCCATCCAGGCATTGTCCCAGTTGGATGCCCATACGCTGCCGTCTTTCATGAACATGATACCGAAGATGATGAGCGCGGCCATAGCAATGATCTTGGCCGAAGTAAAGATGAAGCCCACGATCTTACCATTCTTCACACCCATGGTGTTGAGGAATGTGAGCAGCACAATGGTGCCGATACCGGTAAGCTGCGCGGCAGTTATCTTAAAGTTCTCAATGAAGCCCAGTTTCGTGGGACCAACCAGTATGTTCTCTTCACCCAGCGATGGAATAAGATAACCTGTGAACTTACCGAAGGCCACGCCTACGGCAGCTATGGTACCTGTCTGTATCACGGCAAAGAACGCCCAGCCATACAGGAAGCCGTATATCTTACCAAACGACTCACGGAGGTACACGTACTGTCCGCCGGCTTTGGGGAACATACCACTCAGCTCGCCATAACTCAGCGCCGCCGATAAGGTAATGAAACCTGAAATGAGCCATACCACCACCAGCCACCCTGCACTGCCCACGTTGCGCGCTATGTCGGCGCTTACAATGAATATACCGGAGCCTATCATGGATCCGATCACCAGCAAGGCGCCATCTATGAGGCTGAGCGAGCGGTGGAACTGGTTCTTATTTTCCAAATGAATGGGAGTTTAAGGAAGAAAAATACTACTTCTTTTTCGTAGTAGTATCTGCCATGTTCGTCTTGTTCATGCCTTCGATCACATCTTGTGTAATATCCAGGTCTTTGTTCCTGTACAGGATGTGGCCCGAACGGCTGTACGACAGTATATAATCGTAACCCTTGTCTTTGTTGTATTCGGTCAGGAATGCGTCCAGGCGTGATTGCAGTTCTTTGTTGAACTCATCCTGCTCTTTCAGCAGTTGCTCAGTAAGGGCAGCCTCGCGGGTTTGCAGGCTTTGCTGCATTTGCTGTACGCGACGTTCGGCCGCAGCGTATTCAGCCTCGGTCAGGGTACCTGCTTTGGCTTTGCGCTGTACGTCTTGTATGTCGCGCTGCATTTGTGCTGCCGAGCCTTGCAGCTCGCGCTTCATACCTTCCTGGCGCTTTGCAAAATCTTCGCGCTTTGTTTTCAGGTAGGTGAAGTTGGCTTCCAGCGTATCGATATCTACATAGGCTATGCGGCCTGTGGTACCGGTTGCGCTGGCTGCAGTGTGTGTATGCGAGCCGCCTTTATTGTTGCCAGACTTGGTAGCAAACAATACGATAACGCCCACCAGGGCCAATGCGCTCAATGCTAAAGAGAGGTATTTCATCTAGGTTGAATTAAAATTTTGGAGCGGTCTTTAATAACCTGCCGCGACAAAAATAATATCTTATGATTGCTGTTTAGCTAATAGTTTCTTAAAAACTCCGTTTTTTGAAAGTGGACGAATAGGTAAGGCGCTGGCTGCGGAACGCTTATAGTGACCATTTTTGTGATAATTATGGTCTGTTTTTGTATAAATCCTGCGATATTCCGGTCATACTCCGGTGTAAACGCATATACAATTCTGCCTTCTACCCTCGTACGACATAAACCCGTTCAAGCCCCTGTCATTACTGCCTTATGCATTTCAGTTCTCATGTGTGCAATTGTCATTTTTGTATACAATTGTATACAATTATCAAAGTTTCGGAAGAAAAAAATTCTTCTTGCAGATGTGAGGTGGGTTTTGTGGCTGATCGGGTCGTTTTCATGTCGCAATAGTTCTATTGCAAAAATACTACTTTTTATTGTTTTGTACAAATAATCTTATGCTACGCGAGCTATAAGACTCCCCTCCTTGGCTAAGGAGGGGCCGTTTGCAGAGAGCCTGAAGGGCTCGTTGCAAACGGGGGTGGTTGGGTGCGTTATGAGGGCTTGCGTAATAACATTTCAGCTTAATAGCATTCCTCAGCGTTTCAACCACCCCGACCGGCAACGAGCTATTCGCCCTCTGCCGGTATCCCCTCCTTAACTAAGGAGGGGAGTCTTAGCGTTACCTATTTTTTATGTTTTGAAATGAGTCTTTATTTCTTCCAGTACTTCTTCCAGGCTCTGGAAAACGTATTTGTTTTCAAACCTGACAACTGTGTAACCGAGAGAATTTAGATAAGCTGTTCGCTTCTCGTCGCTGTCGAAACCAGGGTAAGTGAAGTGCGTTTGTCCATCCAGTTCAATAACCAGTTTTTCAGAGGGACAATAGAAATCTGCAATGCAGTGGCCAATGCTATGCTGACGGCGGAACTTTCTTCCTTCTAGTTTACCGTTTTGCAAGTGCTTCCACAATTCAGCTTCGGCAGGAGTAAGGTTATTTCGTAGCTCCCGTCGATTTGTTTTCATTTCGATCTTGTTATGGACAGGATCTGACTTCATTATTTAAATATAACAAAAAACATCCCCTCCTTAGCTAAGGAGGGGATGTTTGCAGAGAGTCCGCAAGGACTCGTTGCAAACGGGGGTGGTTGGATACGTTATGAGGGCTTGTGTAACACTTTTCAGCTTCTGTAGCGTTCCTCAGCTTTTCAACCACCCCAACCGGCAACGGGCTGTTCGCCCTCTGCCGGTGTCCCCTCCTCATCTGAGGAGGGGAGTTTTTAAAATATTTTGTTGGTATCTCTCCTTAAGAGGAGTTTTATGTTTGATTATTACGCGTGCCCGGAGTCTATCAGAACCAGGAAACCGTACACCAGCAGCATTACCCCCATGAAGCAGTAAAACCACAGGTTCACCTCGTTGCTGATCTTGTAGTAGTGGCGCAAACGGTCGTAGAAGGTGTTCTTGATCGTTTGCCTTCGGTACGGGAAAATAGAATGCAGAAAGATAGCGGAGCGATTGTGTCGCAAACCCACCTTATACATAATGGCTATTTTCAAAAAGGCGTATGCAAGCCCGATAGCGAGGAACACATGCATAGCATAGTCTAATAGGAAATCCCTTATCATCTCTCTCTTTATGAAGGAACAGGTGTGAAAATAATAAACTGACATTAAAACTGGAAAACAATAGAAATTTTCATCATCTTTTAATGACAAAAGCACTCTTACGAGATTCCCCTCCTTAGCTAAGGAGGGGGAGTTTGCAGAGAGTCCGCAAGGACTTGTTGCAAACGGGGGTGGTTGGATACGTTATGAGGGCTTGCGTAACACATACCAGCAGCAATAGCATTTCTCAGCTTTTCAACCACCCCGACCGACAACGGGCTTGCGCCCTCTGCCGATCGCCCCTCCTCATCTGAGGAGGGGAGTTTTGCTTGTCAAACCTCATCCATATTTATTATATTTATTGTTCCTAAACCTGACTTATGATAACCCGCTACCTACCCATTCTACTATTACTGCCATTTTTTGCTGCCGGACGTGAACCGGGACTTGCAGAAACCGCCAAACAACAAGCAAAACCACTTGCGTTTATTGAGAACAAAGGACAAATTGTTGACCAATATGGTAACCACCGCAACGGAATTGATGCTAAAATGGAAGCAAACGGGTTAGTGGTGTTTGTGGGTGGAGGTGCTATTCATTACCAGTGGAGCCGGACCAGCGTGAGTGGGACATCCCCCCGGCCCGGCGCTGGCGTTGCAAATTGGCAGGCCTCCGCCCCCTTCAAAGGGGGGACTGCTTTGGTATCCCCCTCCGCTTCGGCGAAAGGGGGGACTGAACGTCACAGCCCTTTCGATCGTGGTGAGGAAAGTAAAGAACCTGTGACCACGGACATATACCGCATGGATGTGGAGTTGGTGGGTGCTAATACTAAGGCTATTGCTGTATACGGCAAGAAGCAGGGTTATTTTGAGAACTACTACCTGCCGCAGTGCCCCGATGGTGCTACTGCCTATGCCTACAACACGATCACTTATAAAAACGTTTACCCCGGTATAGACTGGGTGCTATATAGCAAAGACAACCAGCTGAAATATGACTTTGTAGTACATGCTGGTGGTGACGCAAAGCAGATAAAACTGCGCTATAACGGAGCTACTGCTTTACGTCTGGCAGACGGTGCGCTGATAGCAGAAACACCTTTTGGTAGTATTACTGAGCAAAAGCCGTTTAGTTATGTCGCGGAAACGAAACAGGAGGTTGCTTCTTCATTTGCGATTGAAGGAAACGAGCTGCGATTTGCTGTTGCACAAACAAACAATACACTTGTGATAGACCCCGTACTAAAATGGGCAACCTACTATGGCGGAAGCAACCAGGATTTGGGGTATGCTGTAGTTAGCGATACTTCGGGCAACGTATATCTTGCCGGCAGCACAATCAGCAGTAACAACATAGCTACAACCGGCGCATTCCTGGCAACCTATACGGGCACTGGCGATGGCCTGCTCGTTAAGTTCAATACCTCAGGGGTGCGGCAATGGGCAACCTACTATGGCGGCTCCGATGGTGATGACCTGCAGTCACTGGCTTATCATCCCAGTGGTTTTATTTACGGTTCGGGACGGACCCTAAGCCCTACGGGCCTTGGAACAACGGGTGCATTCCGAACAACCCAATACAATCTCCGCTCTGATGTATTCCTGGTAAAATTTGATCTTTCCGGTGCCAGGCAATGGGGTACTTACTATGGCGGGGAAGGCTATGATGATTTCGCAGCTGTAGCCTGCGACCCTGCCGGGAATATTTTCCTGGCTGGCGAAACCGGTAGTGACACCAGCATCAGCACACCGGGATGCGCACAACCATTACGCGCGAATGGCAATCCCGCCGCAGCAATCGATCCCGACGGCTTTATTGTAAAGTTTTCGTCAGCCGGCACCAGGTTATGGGCCACTTATTATGGCACCATGCACACCAATCATTTTCATAACGTGGCCTGCGATGCGTTCGGCAACGCTTACGCAGTAGGTGAAGGAATCGGTCACATGCAAACAACGCCCGGTTGTTTTCAACCCAACAGTGCTTCTCCCGGATCTGAAGATGGTGTGTTTGTAAAATACAATGGCAACGGAGCGCTTATCTGGGCAACACACTATGGCGGCACTTCGATTGATGGCATTTCCTCTGTCGCCTGCTACGGGACGAATGTATTTATTGGAGGAGCGACCCTTAGCACAAACATGGCTACTAGCGGCGCTTTTCAAACTTCGTTGCAGGGCGGCACCGATGGTTTCCTGGCGAAATTCGATTCTTCGGGCAGCAGGCTTTGGGGCAGCTATATTGGCGGCAATAACGGCGACCTTGTAACAGCTATCACCATGGGTCCCGGCGGCAGTATTTATGCCGTTGGCAATACAAACTCAACATCGGGCATAGCAACAAGCGGTGCATGGCAAAGCAGCTACGGGGGCCTTAACGACGAGTTCTTCGCCGAGGTCACCTCCGCGGGTGCACTCAGATGGAGCAGCTATTTCGGAGCAGCAGGTTATGATGGCCCGAACGACTACGGGAGAACCAGCATAGCATACGACACCAAAAGCGATGCTATCTACTTTACCGGGCAGACTGCCAGCACCAGCGGCATAGCTACATCAACCGCTCACCAAACTGTGTACGGTGGCAGTACCGATGCTTTACTGGCGAAGTTTGCGCCCGATACCATGGTTTACATCATTCCGCCTTTTACTAATACTCTTTTATGCCCCGACGATACACTGAAGCTGGCATACAAAACGGTTCCGGCTTTTAACAATGGCAATAGCTTTACCGCACAACTTTCGAATGCCAGCGGCAGCTTTGCGACCCCCGCGAACATCGGCAGCAAAAACAGCGGCTTGTCTGATACGATCATTTGCGTAATTCCTGTAAACACACCAACAGGCAGCAACTACAGGCTGCGCATTGTGGCCAGTAGCCCTGCATATATTTCAGACGACAATGGTCTCAATATACAGATCACCAATATTACCGACACCGCAGGCAGCAACACGCCTGTATGTGCCGGCAGCCCGCTGAATCTTACTGCATCAGGAACGGCAGGCACAAGTTACAGTTGGTCGGGTCCGGTATCTTTTACATCTACCGCACAAAACCCCGTTATCAGCAACCCGACCACCGGGCATTCAGGCAATTATGTTGTAACCATTTCACGAGGAGGTTGCACGAGAAAAGACACCACGAGTGTCACGGTCAAGCCAACACCAGCTACACCTACAGCGGCTAGCAACTCTCCGGTGTGTGCGGGCGGCGCACTCAACCTGACTGCAACCACCAACCTGGCCGGTGCCAGTTTCAAATGGACAGGTCCTAACAGTTTTAACAGCACAATGCAGAATCCCACCATTGCCCCTGCAGCTATGAGCAATGCAGGTGTTTACGATGTACAGGCCGAGTTGAATGGATGCGTTTCGGGTGCGGGCTATACGACGGTGGTAGTAAATACCGTGTCATCGCTGGCTATTTATCCCAGCCCCAACGACACGATATGTATTGGCAGCAATGTGACCTTTGTTACAGTGCCGCTGAATGCAGGCACAAGTCCGCAATACCAATGGTATAAAAACGGAGTGCTGATACCAGGAGCTACGGCTATTACTTACACTACTCCCAACATCACCAACGGCGACAGTATATATTGCGTAATGACCGTAACAGGTGTGTGCAGTGCACCATTGTCGATAGCAAGCACTAAAATAGGCGTGACTGTGCTGCCACTGGCACCTGGTCCAACAGTATCTATCACTGCCGATCCGGGGTTGTTGCTGAGTCCGTGGCAGTTGGTAAGATTTAATACCACAGTCACCGATGCAGGCCCGCTGCCTAAATACCAATGGAAACGCAACGGGCTGGATGTAATAGGCGCCACCGGCGATAACTGGAGTGCCAACAACCTGTCGAACGGAGATACGATAAGCTGTGTTGTGACGAGCAGTGTGTGGTGCGCTACTCCTGCAAGTACTGTCAGCAATAAGATGGTGGTGAATATCAAGACAGGTGTCGAGGATGTTGCAACAACAGGCGGCTTGAAGCTGTATCCTAACCCGAACAGCGGATCGTTTGTTGTTTACCTGCCGCTCACAAAAGGACAGGTGAGCATTGATGTTGTCAATGCTGTGGGACAAACCGTGTACGCTGATCCCAAAGCCGCTCTTACCAATCATCAATTAGAAATAACTTTGCCGGCATCGGTGGCCAATGGCGTGTATATGTTGAAGCTGCAGCATGAGACCGGCATCGAGACAATAAGGTTTACGGTAGCACGTTAAACTTTTATAAACAGACAATATGGACAAGCCTTATAAAAGACTGCTCTGGTTATCTATTATCACTACAGTGATACTGTTTTTGATAGACGAGGATGAATGGGATCTCAGCTATCAATCGATAATCGGTTATGTCGTAGTGGGCATATTGTATTTCATCAGCATCTTCTTTCTTTCGTCGGCTATGTATTGGGTAGTGGCGAAGGTGGGAGGGATAATAAAGATCAGATGGAAGAGGACAAATGGTTAATAGTAAGATCATTTGGGTGGCTACTGGCATTTATATTAATAGTCATCATCATTTACTTTTGCACTCAGGTTTGGAACTTTATTGATGCATTTAACGGGATGCATGATTGATTCCAGGTGGAAACACCTGACAACACAAAAAAGGGAGGGATGATAAGGAGGTCATGAATATATTTAAACACCTGGCTATTGTTTTGCTACCTGCGCTTGCCGTGACAACATGGTTGTATACCTACAAGCCGCGGCACTACGCAACTGATAAACTGATAGCTGTTTTCGGTGTTAATCTTTGTATTTGGCTGGCGATATTTGGCGTTTTGTATACAGTGGCGTTTTGCTTGGTGAAGTTGGCAAGAAGGTATTTGTTTAAATAGTATTATCTGTCCTGCGCGAGTGGACATCCCCCTCCGCCCCCTTCTAAAAGGGGGGACTTAATGTGTCAGGTGGAAACACCTGACAGCACAAAAATTAATCAGACTAATGGACCATGGAACCCAGTATTTATTAGGACTCGTAGTAGCAATAGCAACAATAGTATTAGGCATACTAGCAATTATACTTGTTTCGTCGGGAACTGGGAAAGGCCGACGTAATTGATCCTGGTGCCAGGCGGAAAAAAGTGAGCGTACAAAAAGGAATTAAATCAACTCCCCTCCTTAGCTAAGGAGGGGATGTTTGCAGAAAGTCCGCAAGGACTTGTTGCAAACGGGGGTGGTTGGGTGTGGGATGTAAGGGCTTGCGTAACATCTTTCAGTTGCAATAGCGTTCCTCAGCTTTTCAACCACCCCGACCGACAACGGGCTTGCGCCCTCTGCCGGTCGCCCCTCCTTAGCTAAGGAGGGGAGTTCTCTAGATAATAAAACGCCGGGCAGAAGCCCGGCGTTCTGTCTAATATCGACCTACCCTCTAACCTAATGTTTATATATCGGGAACAGGAAGCTGAGTGCTGTTGTTACCGTGTCTTTTTGATTGAATACTACTTTGGCGGCACTGTGGCAGCCTATGCAGCTTGATGTTGACTGGATGTATGTTTCCAGCGTGGTGTTGGCGAGGTAGATGGGTGCAGGCTTGGTGCTTGACAAACCTTCGCCTCGCTCCCATTGGGTACCTACCAGTTTGTAGTTGGCCCACACGGTGCCTTGCAGTTTGGCGCGCCACCAGTTGTTGAGCACGTCTGTCCATTTGTAAATAGCGTTCTCGCGCACTACCTGTGTGCCGTAACCTTTCATGCTGTCGGTATAGTGGCTGGCGTATGGTGGCGTGGGGCTCCAGAGGTATTGCTTATTGTCGCCGGGCTGGAATGGCGGCGGTGTGTTAACAGGACAATCCTTGCAGTCCTTGTTGTAGTACGACCAGCGGGTGCCGTTGGTGCGCTCGCCTTCTTCGGGTGCATTGTCTACGTGCTCAAAGGTAGTCCATATAAGGAAGCCACTCATCTTGGGTGTGTTGCGGATGATGTGCATACCTACCAGGCCTACCGTGACACCGGGCACGATCAACGTCTTCTTGTTGGTAGTGTGTGCCGCATCAATGTAGATAGTGGCCTTGCGACAATAGAACCTGCTGGTATCGTCGCCCTTTGCAGGATCGAGTATGCGCCATGATGTTTTGACCTCGATGGTGCCGGGGTTTTGTTTGGCCGAGTCGCTTTCAGGTAATTCAAGCGCAGCATTGCCGGCGCGACCCTGCGATGCGTATTTGTAAATACCAGCCGCAGTATTCAGTTTGTTGTTGCGGATGAAGGTATCTTCTACGTTGTTTACCTTGATCTCGTACAGCGTGAAATTGAGGTTGCGGTCTACGAGTGGTTTGCCATCAGCCTCTACAAATTCATCGGGGCGAGGCACGGTAAGACCAAGGTCGTGCGGAGACTTAGAATCCATGTACAGGAATTTCTGGCCATTGCTTTCAGCAGCATCCATGTGCAGTTTCAGCTCGCCGCCCAGCAGCCCGTTGCTGAATGCTTTTGACGGATCAATGTAATACTCCCACACGCGTTTGTTGCCGGGGTTGGCGCTGATAGAATTGCCTGTTGGATTGCCACTGGCATCAGCAGGCCAGTTGAGGGCGATGAAGGTTTGCCAGGAGAATGCATCGAACGGTGGTTGGAACTGGGAGTCGAGCACGCTCTGGTAACCGAAGCCAAAGTTCTCTGCTACGTCGTAAGGCAGCAGTGTACAAAGATTGGTGTCGCCGTTGCTGCAAAAAGAGTTGTATGGTTTGAACTCTTTGCCATCTCCTTTCTCGCCGGTCTTCACAGCCTGGTTGCAGGCGTATGCGCCGGTTATTACCAGCGCAATGAACAGTAGTTTTTTCATAGGTGTGTGTTGGTGGTGATTTAGCGGCGAAGCTAGAGTATGGTGATACCTATGTCAAGGGTGTTTTAACCCATTTTCAGCCGCTGAATGTACAATGGTTGTTGTACGATTGTGGGGTATGGAGGGGGTTGTGGGATCACGAGAACTCCCCTCCTTAGTTAAGGAGGGGGATGTTTGCAGAGAGCCTGGAGGGCTCGTTGCAAACTGGGGTGGTTGGATACGTTATGAGGGCTTGCGCAACACTTTTCAGCCTGAGTAACATTCCTCAGCTTTTCAACCACCCCGACCGGCAACGGGCTTGCGCCCTCTGCCGGTCTCCCCTCCTCATCTGAGGAGGGGAGTTTGGTTGGTATAAAAACAAAAGCCCCCGCGTTATGCGGGGGCTTTTTATGTTAGTTAAGTCCAATCGTACTACTCGAGGCGGAACATCACAGGCAGTGTGTAGTACACTTTAACGGGACGACCGTTTTGTTTACCTGGTTTCCAGTTAGGCATGCCTTTTACTACACGTACGGCTTCGTCTTCAAGACCGCCGCCAAGGCGTTTGCTACCTACTACTCTTACGTCGCCAATGCTACCGTCTTCACTTACTACGAACTGTACGTTAACACGGCCATCGATACCAGCCTCGCGGGCTGCATCAGGGTACCTGATGTTCTTAGCCATGTAAGCGCTTACGTCGTACGGAGCTTCGGGCATCTGCTCAACGTATTTGAAGATCTCCGGCGGAGGCGGAGCAGCTACCACACCCGTTCCCGGTTCTGTGATACCCGGATCAAGTGCGTTAGGATCACCTTCCTGCGTCTTGATACCTGCCGATTTATCTTCGAGTTCTTTTACTTCTGGTGGTTTCTCCTCTTCACGTACCTCTTCGTCTTTCTTAATTACAGGAGGCGTGAATTTTACCGTCGGCTTCACCGGTGGTGGTGGTGGCGGCGGCGGTGGTGGTGGTTGTTTCTTCTCGTCTATTGGTGGTGGTTCGGCCAGGGTAACCTCCTTCATGATGGCTACCGGCTTTTTCTCCCTGCCTTTGATAGCTTTGGCAACCATTGAGCCGCCCACTATCAAAGCTGTAACACCAACCACGATAATACCTGCATTACGCATGCGCTGAGGATATTTCTTGCGCAGATCGTATCCTCCGTAGGCCTTGTTACGGCCCTCGAACAGGATATCGAGGTAATCGCTTTTCAGTATTTTATTAATATCCATAAATTCTTTTTCGTTTGCCCGTTAGCTATTAGATGCTGCCGGGATAATTTTCCATAAAAGTTTACGGTGTTGCCGGTGCAGCTCCACCCGCGTTTGCCTGTTCAGTGAGCGAGATAAATTCTTTATCTACCGGAGAGATATCCAACAGTGCATATACACGCACGTCGTTGATGTTCATCTCATCCAGCATGTTCACCATGTCCTCGTAGGTGCTGGTCTCGTCAGGCTTGATCAGCACTGTAAGCTGGTCTTTGCCTGTGAGCTGGCCTGCACGCTTCATATCTTCTATGGTTTTCTTTTTGTTGATGAGCACATCGCGGATTCCGTCTTTGGCGCGGAAGTAAGTCACTTCCAGCTTAGGCGGGTTTTGAGGATCGTCGCCAATACCCTCGTAGTAATATACACGGTGGTCTTTGCTGAGCAGCACAGTCAACGCTACGCTGTTCTTGATCTTGGTTTGTTCCTCTTCCTTTATGTTCTCATCCTTGTACGGCATATTGATCTGCATCGTCTTCGGTTTCGACATGGTAGTCGTATACATGAAGAACGTGATCAGCAGAAAGCCTAAGTCCACCATCGGTGTCAGGTCAATACGCGTAGAAAGTTTCTTTCCTTTCTTGACCCCGGGGCCTTTCTTATGTCCTCCACTACTGGAGGTATCCATTTCAGCCATGGAACTTTCTTTTTGTTATTGAGTTAATTAAATTATTTCTTTTCGATCAGGAACTACTGCTGTGGTGCTCCGCCGTGTTTCATATCGTAGGCGGCAGTACCTGCAGGTGGTTCTTTCATGCTGGTCAGCAGGTTGAACTTAAAGATCTTCCAGCCTTGCAGCGTGCTGATGATTTTCTTGATCTCCGGATAACCGGCAGCACCGTCTGCTTTGATCACGATACGCAACTTAGGGTTAGTGTACCTTGCCTCTTTCACCCACTGTGCAAGCTCGTTTTGCTCGTTCAGTACAGATGTATCGGCCGGGATACCCTTTGTTGTTTTATCGTATTCTTTTTGTTGCTCAGGTTCAGCAGCCAGGTAAGACTTTAATTGAGTGAAAGGAGTACCAACAGAAGCACCGATAGCAAATTTGTTCTTCTCTTCGTCGGTGAGGCCAAGGCCTTTTTGCTCGTCTATTTTCTCAATAAGTTCCTTACGCATGTTCTTATTATCGATAGAGAAGAAGATACGTCCGGCAGGATCAACGGTTATCAGCATGATGTCGTTGTCCGGGATGGGTATCTCCGATATCGACGCCGGGGTCTTCACCATTACTGGCTCGTCCGGTTTGAACTTTGTTGCCAGCATGAAGAACGTAAGCAGCAGGAAGGCTACGTCGCACATCGCCGTCATATCGACGGTGGTGCTTTTTCGTGGCATTGTTACTTTAGGCATCTATTATTTTTTTTCTTCGGCTGTTTATTTAGTAATCAGATCCAAAACTTCTCAGTTTCCACAAACCCTACTTCACATTTTGAGTTTTTTAACTATTACTTGTAGTTAGCCGCGAAGCTTTGAGTTAAAGTAAAGCCGCTTTCGTCGATGCTGTAAGTGATACCGTCGATGATAGTAGTAAAGAAGTTGTACGATACGATAGCCAGGAATGAAGTACCGATACCGAGGGCTGTGTTGATCAGGGCCTCAGAGATACCAGCAGCCAGGGCAGCAGCGTCAGGAGAACCTGCAGTTGCCATCGCAGCGAATGAACGGATCATACCAAGTACGGTACCGAACAGACCAAGAAGGGTAGCTACTGAAGCGATAGTAGAAAGGAACACCAGGTTCTTTTCCAGCATTGGCAGTTCCAGTGCTGTAGCTTCTTCGATCTCTTTCTGGATGCTCAGTACTTTTTGATCTGTATCAATTTCGTGGTTGTTGATCATGTCGCGGTATTTAACCAGGCCGGCACGCATTACGTTACCTACTGAACCTGCTTGCTTGTCGCACTCAGCCAGGGCAGCGTCGATATTTTTATTAGCCAGGTGGTATTGCACTTTACGTACAAATTCAGCACCGTTTACTTTACCTTTTGCTTTGATGATAGTCAGTGCACGCTCAACGATGAACGCGATCAGTGTAAGTGCAGTACCCATCAGAACCGGTACAACCCAGCCACCAAGGTACATAGTACCCATACCGTTTGCAGGAACGTGCTTCTCAGCATCTTTAAAGTTTGCTGCGCTGCCCATTACTACGTGAAATACAATTTCAGCCACACCTATACAGGCCAAAACGATGATCAGGTTGATCATAAAATTGCTAGCATTTTTAGGTTTACCTGCCTGGTGAGTTTTTGCGGCTGTTTTTACGTCTGCCATAATTGAATTTTTATTTGTTTTTTACTGTTTGTTTATGTTATTTATTAATACACTATATGATGAGGCTGCAAAGATATAAGGACGCTAGAATAAAACAACTCGGCTAGATAAGTTTTATTGTAAACTTAATAGTCATTTACATTGCCGTGACTTTAGCTAAAATGTTGTGCATGTTTGAATTAGGAGATCCCTTCTTTTGACGGGATGCCGAAATTATGTTTTTTTCGAATTGCTGTAGCTAGTTAGAAATATTTTAACAATTGGCTAAACAGGTGGATTTGACCTGCCTGTGCAAGTTTATTGCACTGTTTCCGCTGCTGTTGCGCGAATTTGCCAATTCCTGCCGTAATTTTGCCGCCCCGAAATTGCCTGAACAGGCAAACGAAACGAAAAATAGACGATATGAACTTCAACCCCTGGCATTCCGTTAGTTACGGAGAGAATACCCCCGATGTAGTAACTGCTGTTATTGAAATACCTCGTAACTCGAGGGCGAAATATGAGCTGGATAAAGAAACCGGTATGCTGAAGCTGGACCGTGTACTGTACTCTTCAGTATATTATCCTGCCAACTACGGCTTCATCCCTCAAACTTATTGCGACGATAAAGATCCGCTGGATATACTGGTGATATCACAAATAGACATGCAGCCAATGTGCCTGGTAGAAGCCAAGATCATAGGCGTGATGCGCATGCTGGACCAGGGCGAGGCTGATGATAAACTGATAGCTGTTTGCGCCAACGACATGAGTGTTGCCCACATCAACGACATCAGCGAGCTGCCTACTTACTTCATCGAAGAGCTGCGCCACTTCTTTGAAGAATACAAGAAACTGGAGAACAAAGTGGTGAAGATCGAAGATTTCCAGGGTGCACGCCTGGCTAAGAAGATCCTCCAGCACAGCATCAACGACTACCAGGCCAAATTTGGCAAAGTAGCGGAACTGCAACACAGCGAATCGAACTAACACTAAATAGAAAAAGCCACCTACACGGTGGCTTTATTTTTTGGTTAGGATTAAGAATTGGCTCTATTCTTTAATGTCGGCGGAGCGAATAGTTGCATTGCTTTAACTTGCGCTCGTCTTAATAAACATAAACCGTGAAGGAAATGAGTATAATAACGATAGTGACATTGCTGCTTATTGGACTAGCCGCAGGTATGCTCAGCAGCCTCGTGGGTATTGGCGGCGGGCTTGTGATCGTTCCGTCGATGGTATTGCTGCTTGGGCTCAACCAGAAGATGGCGCAGGGCACATCGCTGGCATTGCTCATGCTTCCCTTAGGAATATTGGCAGTGATGGTGTACCACAAAGCCGGCAATGTGAAATGGTCTTATGCCCTGATAATGGCAGTTACTTTCGTGATTGGCAGCTATTTCGGTGCAAAACTGGTGCAGGACATGAACACCATAACCGTGAAAAGGATCTTCGCCGTGTTTATGATAATTATTGGCATCAAGTACCTGTTTTTCGATAAACCTTCCACTCCACCCACCAACAAGCTTCCTGTTGAGCACAGGGAAGCTGGCCAAAAATGATAAGTAGTATGCAAGTATGACGCTTGCGTCTGGCCTGTTCGCTGGTAGCAGGGGCTAAATTGCATCGACACCACAGCCGATGCTGATTGGTGCCCTTTCACCATGCTTACCAAAAGATCTAAGGAATTAAGATCGATCCAACTATTGCGCGGACTGGCGGCCAGCTGGGTAGTGCTGCACCATTGCAATTTCTATTTCGGACTTAAGAAAGGCAGCTTCCTCTGGCTGCTTGGCGACTATGGCCATATGGGGGTCAACATGTTCTTCATCATTTCAGGTTTTATCATACCGTTCTCCATGTCGAAATACAACTACCAGTACGGCGACTTTAAAGAGTTTATGATGAAGCGGATAACGCGGATAGAGCCTCCTTACATACTTTCGATTGTGCTGGCATTGCTGCTGCTTTTCGTCAATTCGTTATCACCATGGTCGGGCGGACAGCCGTTTACCATCAACTGGCCAAACACACTGGGCCACCTGGCTTACCTAAATGCTTTTACTGGTAATCCATGGCTCAATGCTGCTTACTGGACGCTTGCCATTGAGTTTGAATTCTATATCCTAATGTCGCTCATTTTTCCGCTGCTGGTATCGGCAAAACGGCGCACGATGTGGCTGACGGCGCTATTGGTCATCGCCAGCGCGTTGCTGCCGGTATCGCGGGCTCACATATTCCAGCACATGCCGTTCTTTGGCCTGGGCATCAGCCTGTTCTTATTTACTACGGGCAAGACAAACCTCCTGGCCACGTTGTTATTGATGCTTCTCAATGGCCTGATCATCGGCTATGCTTTCGATCCTGAATACCTGGTATTGGCTGTCGTAACACTGGCGGCCATACAGTTCATAGGCAAAGTGCCCCGGCCACTGCTGTTCATCGGCACTATCTCCTACTCCATGTACCTGATACACAACCTGATCGTAGGCAGGTTTTTCGGTCTGGCCAACAGGTTTTTTCCCGGGATGGACCCGGTGATAACCAATTTACTGTGCATAGCCTGTATTTTTGCATGCTCCTCGCTGTTTTACCTGCTGGTTGAAAAACCGTTTCAAAAACGGAGTAAGAAGATCGGCGACAGCAGTCCTTTACCTGCCCCACCTCAACTGGTGCCGGTAACGGGACAATAGACGAGCCCCGTTGCACTGGAATGAGAAAGAACGATACTAAGAAGCAATACTTTACCAGCAGACTGGTAGACTGGCATCATACGGCCAACGACCGCTCGCTGCCGTGGAAGCAGGAGAAAGACCCATATAAGATCTGGCTCTCTGAGATCATACTGCAACAAACAAGGGCGCAACAGGGACTGCCTTACTACCTGAAATTCACCGAAGCTTATCCCACTGTAAAAGCGCTTGCCAAAGCAAAAGACGAAGATGCCTTCCGCCTGTGGCAGGGGCTGGGTTATTATAACCGCTGCAAGAACATGCTGGCTACTGCACGCATTATTGCCGGTGAGCTGAAAGGCAAGTTTCCCGGTACATATGAAGGGCTGCTGCAACTCAAAGGCATAGGCCCCTATACCGCGGCAGCTATTGCATCCTTCGCCTTTGGTGGACCTAACGCTGTGGTGGATGGCAATGTGTACCGTGTACTGTCGCGCTACTTTGCCGTAGACACAGCTATTGATAGTACAGAAGGCAAAAAGGAATTTGCTACGTTGGCGCAAGAGTTGCTGTACGAACAAGACAGCGCAGCTTACAACCAGGCCATTATGGACCTGGGCGCTACCGTGTGCACACCGGCCAACCCAAAATGCAGCGAATGTCCATTGCTGAAGCAATGCACTGGTTACAAACAGGAACTGACTGCCTTGCTGCCGGTAAAAGCTAAAAAAACAGCGGTGACTACCCGCTACTTTCACTACATACTGCTCACCGATGGCGACAAGCTCTGGATACGCAAACGCACAGAGTCTGACATCTGGCAAAACCTGCACGAGCCTTACCTTGTAGAGCATACAGAAGCGTTGGATATACAGGCGCTTGCCGCACACCCCTCGTACAAAGCGTTAAAACTGAAGACAGCACTGCAATACGAAGGTCAGCAGAAGCAGCGTCTCACACACAGGTTGATCGAGAGCCGTTTCTTTAATGCCGGTGTAGATAAAGCCTCGGAACTGAAGCTGGAAGGTGGAGAATGGGTGCCCATAAAGGCGTTAAAAAATTATGGTTTCCCGAAAACGATTGTTTCTTTTTTAGAAAAAAAATTATACTTTTAGAAATCCATTAAGTTATAATTTTTGTTAATTGGTAAATTGAACAATCATGAGAGGAGTTAATAGAGTAATGTTGATAGGCAACTTAGGGCGGGATCCGGATCTCCAATATCTTGAAGGTAACATCGCTGTAGCGAAGTTTCCACTGGCCACTACCGAGACTTTTAAGGACAAAAATGGCAACCTGGTTTCACAAACAGAATGGCACACAGTGGTATTATGGCGCGGCCTTGCCGAGTTAGCTCAAAAATACCTGCACAAAGGCAGCCTCGTGTTCATCGAAGGGCGCCTGCGTACCCGCACCTGGGAAGACAAAGACAAGAACCGTCGCTTCAGCACTGAAATAGTGGGCGACAACCTGGTAATGCTGGACAAACGTAAGGAGAACGGCACTGATTACCAGCCCGCTGCCGATACGCACCATTCAACAGACATGAACGGCTTCACAGCTCCGGCTCCTGACATGAGCTTTGACCCCGGCACAAGTGGTACTAAAGACGACCTGCCATTTTAGGCTGGCATGAAAATATATAAGCATTGAAGGAAGAAATGGATGATATTTCTTCCTTTTTTTAATTTTGGGCAACACCAAACCGTATTGAACTTGCGAAACACAACTGAGGGCGAGACGATTCTGAATACTATGTTACTACAGGCACCAGGGGTTTTCTCTGCATCAAATACTACTATCCTTATCATTATCATACTGTTGCTGCTGTTGATGACCGCCATCACAGCAGGAGCAGAAACGGCGTATTTCAGCCTTACGGCAAAGGATATTAACTACCTGAAGACAAAAGACCAGCAAAGCAGCCGCCAGGCGGTGAACCTGTTGGAGAACCCCAAAATGTTGCTGGCTACCATACTTGTGGCCAACAACTTCATCAATATCGCCATCATCGTTACTACCAACGTATTACTGAGACAGCTGCTGCCGCACGACCTGAGCCCGACAGCCTCTATCTTCATACAGATAATAGCGGTCACCTTTTTGCTGGTACTCTTCGGAGAAGTGCTGCCAAAAGTGTACGCTACGCAAAACAATATGCGCATGGCTTTGTTTGCAGCGCCTGTGTTGCAAATACTGACCAGCATCTTCAAACCTGTCAGCAAAATGCTGGTATCGTCTACCAGCTATATCGAAGAAAAGATGGGCAGCCGCAATCCCGGCAACATCAGCAGCGAGGATTTTGAACACGCTATTGAGCTGACCGTGGGCCACACTGCTACGCGCGAGGAGGTGAATATATTCAAAGGCATCCTGAAGTTTGGTAACATCACGGTGCGCCAGATAATGCGTACGCGCCTCGACGTAAGCGGCATTCCGCACGACCTGAACTTCCGTCAGGTGCAGAACCTTGCGGTGGAGATGGGCTACTCGCGCATGCCAGTGTACAAAGGCAGCCTGGACAAAGTAGCGGGTATCATTCACACCAAAGACCTGCTGCCTTATGCAGAGCTGGACGAATTTGAATGGCACACGCTGATACGCCACGCCTTCTTTGTGCATGAAGGCAAGCTGATAGAAGACCTGCTAAAGGAATTCCAGCAAAAGCGCATACACTTTGCCGTAGTGGTGGATGAGTTTGGCGGTACATCAGGTATCGTGACGCTGGAGGATATCATGGAAGAGATCATTGGCGATATCAAAGACGAGTTTGACGAAGAAGACCTGCACTTTAAAAAGATCGACGACCACAACTTCATCATAGAAGGTAAAACCCTTATCAACGACGTGTGCCGCCTGATAGGCGAACCATCAGACACCTTCGACCTCGTACGCGGCGAAAGCGATTCACTTGCGGGGCTGTTACTGGAAATATCCGGCAAATTCCCTGCTGTGAATGAGACCGTGAGCTACGAGCAGTTCGACTTTACCGTACTGCAGATAGAGCGCATGCGTATACAGCGCATAAAACTTACCATCAACGAGATGGAAGAAGACTAATCTTTACCACACACATTACATTTCAATGAAAAGTTTTGCCAGCGATAACTATGCGGGTGTATTGCCCGAAGTAATGGAAGCATTGCAACGCGCCAACAGTGAACACGCCCGCTCTTATGGAGCTGACGACATCACAGCGCGTACAATAAAACTTTTCAGGGAAGTATTTGGTGCCGATGTGGACGTGTACTTCGTCTTCAACGGTACGGGCGCGAATGTGCTTAGCATCAGCAGCGCTACCATGTCGTATAATGCGGTGCTGTGTGCCGATGTATCGCATATCTACTGCGATGAATCTTCAGCACCGGAAACCTTTACGGGCTGTCGCTTCTTCCCCCTGCCGGCAAACGATGAAGGCAAGCTGACACCGGAAGTGATACAGCAGCGCCTTATGCGCAAAGGCGATGTGCACTATGCGCAAACCAAACTGCTCTCTATAACACAAAGCACGGAATACGGCACCGTGTACAAGCCTGAAGAAATAAAAGCCATAGCCGACCTGGCACATGCTAATGATCTGTACCTCCACATGGATGGCTCGCGCTTCCTCAACGCAGCTGCGGGACTTGGCTGCGAGTTGAAAGACATCAGCACCAATGTAGGTGTAGATATACTATCGCTGGGCGGCACCAAGGCCGGAATGATGTTTGGCGAAGCGGTGGTGGTGTTCAACAAAAAACTATCTGAGCACATAGCCTACAAGCAAAAGCAAAGCATGCAGCTGGCGTCTAAAACCCGCTTCATAGCCGCGCAGTTTGAGGCCATGCTGGGCAACGACAACTGGAGACAACACGCCACACACGCCAACAAAATGGCGCAGCAACTCAATGGCGTTTTGTTAAAATACCCTCAGATAAAACTGACCAAACCGGTGCACGCCAACGCTGTTTTCGCCGAACTACCTGTGGAATGGACCACCGTCCTGCAGGAAAAATACCCCTTCTACATATGGAAGGAAAGCAGCAATGAGGCGCGATTGATGTGTTCCTGGGACACTTCTTCCACAGACATAGAAGGCTTTGCTACTGAGCTGGAAAGGCTCTCCCAATAGCCTATATACCAAGGCGTTACAAATTGTCATATAGCCGAAAAAACCGGGACATGGCACAGTTTTTCTCTCTGCTGTAGCGGCAAAAGACAGAAGAGATGAAAGTTATGATATTTGACGACGAGATAGATGTGCTGCAATTATACAGCATGATATTGCAGCGACGAGGCCACGAGGTGCATACGGCCCAAAACTGTCTGCACCTCATGGACAAGATCGAAGAGGTACACCCCGATGTAATTATTATGGACAACGAAATGCCGGTACTGAGCGGGTTGCAGGCAACCAAAGTACTGAAGGAGGACACCGTTTATAAGGCAATTCCTATCATCTGTATATCGGCCAACACCGAAGGTGCTAAGCTGGCCAAAGAAGCCCATGCGGACATGTTCCTTCCTAAACCGCTTGGCATACGCGAGCTGGAGGATGCTATCAACAAAGTAACGCTGAAGGCAGCGTAAGCAACTGTTAAGAAACCCATTGATACGTTAACAATACCGCTATTCTGGCATACTGCTTGTACCTTTGTGCTGTATGAAAGGGATAGTGAGCCTCGGGGCGTTGGTTACTATATTGAGCTGCTCATCGGCACAGGCGCAGGATGCAAATGCACCTGACACCCTGCTGATGGTAAAACTGCCTACGGTAAACGTGAATGCAGAACGCAAATGGGCCAACGACACCGTGCGCTACCAGTACAACCAGACCCGGTACTACATTACCACTATTCTCCCCTACCTCAACGCGGCCACCAAACTATTCAACGAGCTGGATGCAAAGGTCAACGATCCAAATACCAACAGAAAGGAACGCAAAGCCTTTGTATCGTCGAAAGAAGACGAGCTGCGCGATAAGTTTGAGAACGAAGTAAAAAACCTGAACGAAACGCAGGGCGTTTTGCTGGTAAAACTCGTAGCACGCCAAACGGGCGTCAACATTTACAGCATGCTCGGCGAGTTCAAAAATCCTTTTACGGCTGTGAAGTGGCAGGCATGGGCAAGGTTCAACGGTTTTAACCTGAACAAACGCTACACGCCCGCCGACGAACCGATGCTGGAACACATTATGGAAGACCTGGGGTACCCGCTGCCAGCTGTGTATGGCGAAATGGAACGCACTGCCCTGCGCAACCAGGACGTGAAATACCCGAAACGATAATTTGTCCTCTATATAGAAACGAGAATGGCCCGCACCAGTGATGCGGGCCATTGTTTATCGTAAATGGTAACTAAGTATTTAGTTGCTACTGCTAAGGAATGCAGACACCGACTGTGTGAACTTGCCGTTCTCTTCAATGAAAGGAAAATGACCCGAGCTGTCGAAGATCACCAAGGTACCATTGGCAAGACTGCTCTCCAGTCGTTCGTCAGCCGCCAGCGGTATATTATCGGCACGGCCATGCAGGATCAATACGGGTACCGCAACACGACGCAGGAAAGGATAATAGTTGACATCGTATTTCGCATAGTCCCTGTACAGCCCGCGCATAAGCAATGCATTCTGGCGAAAGAAATCATTATCGAGCACGATATCAAGCTTTGCGAGATTGGTAGTATCGAAGAAGGATGTGAGATAGTTAAGCTGCAGCACTTGTTTGTAAACACCCAGGTCTGCACTCAAAAATTCTTTTGAGGTCACCAGCTTCTTTTTACGTTCGGCATTAGCTACTGTTGTTTTGCCAGCCATAGCGGCCACCTGCAGGCTATCGTATTCATGGCTCAGGGTAGTGGGATTACTCAGTATCAGCCGGCCCACGTTTTCGGGATAGTCGAGCGCATAGTTAATGGCCAGCTTGGCTCCCCACGAATGTGCTAGTATATTGATCTTATCCAGCCTGAACTCCTTGCGTATGGCATCTATATCATCCACCATTATCTCGTGACTAATGGCCCTGATACTGTCGAGAGGGATATCGGAACGGCCACTGGCGCGCTGATCGTAGAATATGAGTTTGTGGGTCTTTGCAAGTGGCAGCAGGTGTGGTAGCAGGTAGTCGTGGTTCATTGCTGGTCCACCGTGTATCACCAGTAGCGGTTCGCCCTCGCCAATGATCTTGAAGTACATCTTCACGCCATTGATCTCCTTCAACCCTTCAAAGGAAACTTTCTGAGCCCCCGCACCGAAGGCAAACATCAATAACACGAATAAAAGGGTCAACAGCCGCATTCATTAAAGGTACGACATTCAACCTTCCACCCACTTGCGAAATGCGGCCGCTTTCTCTTTACTGACAATAATTTCGGGGAAACTCTGCGGTTTTAACCTGACTATAACTTTGCCAGTCTCGTCGCTGCGCATGGTGTCTATCTGGGGCAAGGAAATGATATACTGCCTGTTGGCGCGGTAGAATTGTTCGGGATCCAAAAGCTCTTCAATTTCGTCGAGCGAGCGGTAGTCGGTGATATATTTTTTTCCATCAGCATGAACGAGGTAAATAACCTCTTCCTTAGTAAAACCCGCCACCTCTTTGCTGTGTATCAGCACAATGTTGCGGCCATGGTGGGCTGTGAAGCGGTCCTTGTACTTCTTGCCGCTTTTGAGATCGCTGAAGAGCTCGCCCAGCTGCTGCAGGTACTGGTCGTTGCCCAACTTAGATCGCAGCTCGTGGAATTTATCCAGCGCTGCCTTCAGCTCCTTCTTGTCTATCGGTTTCAGCAGGTAGTCTATGCTGTTTACCTTAAAGGCGCGTATGGCGTATTCGTTATAAGCGGTAGTGAAGATGATGGGACATTTGATCTGACCCTCGGTAAATACATCGAGACTGATACCGTCGGAAAGCTGGATGTCTGAAATGACAAGATCAGGATTGAAGTTGCTTAGTGCGTCCTTCGCATCGATCACACTGTCTACCGGGCCTTCTATCTCCGCATCAGGCTCCAGCTGGCGCACCAGTTTTATCAGGCTTTGCGCTACCAGGTGTTCGTCTTCCAGTATCAGTATCTTCATCACAGCAAAGGTATCTTAATTGTGAAATGCTCGTCGTTGTCATCTATGATCACCGGCTTGCCTGAATGGTACGAATACAGCTGTTGCAGTTGCGCCAGTCCCTGCTTGTTGGATGTCTCTATCTGCCGGCGCAGCTGTTTGTTGTTGTACACCTGCAGGTAGTCGCCCTCGTCCCAGATGATGATCTTGAGCGGGTGATTGGGATTGATGATATTGTGCTTGATGGCGTTGTCGATGAGCATCTGTGTCGTCACCATCACGATGCCGCGCTCTTTGGCGGCTGCAGAGATGTTGTGGTGGATATTGATGCCCGCGCCATAGCGTATCTGCAGCAGCTCTATATAGTGACTGATGAACTCCAGCTCTTCGTCCAGGCTTACCACTTCGTTTTCCTTATGCTGCAACACGTACCGGTACACCTTAGCCATGTGGCGAACAAACTCTGATGCCAGCTCGGGGTTGGTGTGTATCAGTCCATCAAGAGAAGTAAGTG
Organism: Polluticoccus soli; assembly: GCF_029269745.1. Lineage (NCBI taxonomy): Bacteria > Pseudomonadati > Bacteroidota > Chitinophagia > Chitinophagales > Chitinophagaceae > Polluticoccus > Polluticoccus soli. Next base: position 189,416 of record NZ_JARJHT010000003.1, read on the forward strand.
TATTGAACAGATAATGCGGGTTCACCTGGTTCTTCAGTTGGTGGTATTGCAGGTCAAACTTCTCACGCTGCAGTTGTGCTGCCTGTATCTCCAGGGCCGCACGCTCTTCGACTGACTCCTGCCAGTTGGTAAAGAAGTAAGCAGCGTAAAAACTAAAGTTGAATAGTATGATAACGATGGTGAATAGGAATAGTGTAACGCCGACCACCATGTCATTGACACCAACCGGCCAGATCGGCCTGGTTACCTTCAGGCCTATGGCCACTATAGGTGAGAGTATAAGCAGCGTAAAAAGTATTTGCAGGAACATACGCTGCAGTGGTCCTTCTTCAAAAGGAAAACGAGTTTCAAGTCTTTTATTCAACCACACGATGAGGTGCCAGATAATGGTCATCATGACGAACTGACCAAAGAAGGACATCACATGAAAATACCAGGGCCACTCCGTCAACAGGTACCAGCGGAAAACTGCACCGCCAAGTACAAACAGCAGTATCAGGAAATACGGCGTGAAGCGGTACTGCAGGTAGTTTATCTTCTTTTGCTGCGGCGTAGACAATATGGTTGGTTTCCTTCTCACTAAAGTACGCTTAGTGTTTTACATTGTTTACCGGGTAGTGCATGTTGATGATCCTGCCGTCTTCCATCTCCATGATGCGGTCGCCACCATTCGCGAAGTCAGGATCGTGGGTAACGGTGATGATGGTCTGCTTGTTCTCGTGCGAGAGTTTTCTGAATATATCGAACACGCGTTGCGAGTTAGCCTTATCAAGGTTGCCCGTAGGCTCGTCGCCCATAATGATCGCTGGGTCATTTATAAGCGAACGTGCAATGGCCACACGCTGCTGTTGTCCACCAGAGAGCTTTGAAGCAAATTTGGTGGCGAAGTCCTGCATGTCTACCAGCTTCAACTTTTCGATGGCGCGATGTTCTATCTCTTCGGGCGAATATTTGCCCAGCTTCAGCGCAGGCAGCATCACGTTTTTCAGTGCAGTAAACTCGGGCAGCAGGAAGTGAAACTGGAACACAAAACCCAAATGCTCGCTGCGAAAGGCAGAGAGTTCGTTCTGCAATTTTCCCGTTACACGCTCACCGCGTATCTCGAGGTTGCCTTCATAGTCGGTATCCATGGTAGAGAGAATGTAAAGCAGCGTACTCTTACCGCAGCCCGACTTACCGACGATGGAAAGGAACTCGCCTTCATTCACATCAAAGCTCACACCCTTCAGCACCTGGAACTTCTCCGGCTGCAGGAAGTATTTAACGATATTATCTGCTTTCAGTACTGTGGCCATTGTTATCCTCTTATTATCTGTACAGGGTCAACTTTAGATGCACGCTTGGATGGGAAGTATCCCGCGAACAGCGTGGTCAAAAAACCAAAGAACAAACCAAACAGGTAGTGCACCGGCTTAAAGTTGACCGGGAAAGTTTTCATCCTCACGAAATCACCAGCGGGGAATGGCGCCATCGACAACAAGTAGCTGACGAAAAAACCAATGATCAATCCGAGCAAGCCGCCCGCCAGGCCTATCATAACAGACTGCAGCAGGAATATCGCTGTGATATCGTTGCTCTGGAAGCCGGTGGCCTTCAGGATGGCGATGTCTTTCATCTTGTTGATGATATTCATGTTCATGATATTGTAGATACCGAAGCCCGCTACCGTAAGCAGCGTGAGGCATACAACTACGGTCATGATATTCCTGATCTGGTTGCCTGCAAAGAATGATGCGTTGGCTGTCTCCCAGTCTTCAATGCGCACTCCCTTTATCTGGGCTTCCAGCCTTTTGGCAAATGGCTTGGCAACGTTCAGGTCTTTGAGTTTGATGTGCAGGTCGGTGATGTAAGACGGGTCTTTGCCCAATATCTTCTGCACGGTAGCTAGCGTAGCGTAACAGCGGCTCTCATCCATTGACACGATGCCAAAAGAAAAGATACCTGCTACTTTCAATGTAAGGTAGTTACCTGCGGGAGTAGTGATACTAACGCGGTCGCCCATCTTGATGTTCATCTTCTTAGCCAGGCCCTTACCCATTACCACTACGTCTGAGGCCTTCAGCAGATCGTCAAGCGAGCCGTAGTCCATCTTTTTATCGAGCTCGAAGAGATGAGTTTGCTTTTCTACATCTATGCCATAGATGGTTCCCGGTATCTGCACAGGGCCGTTGTTGTAAATCACCTGGCTCGATACCTGTGGTGCTACGCCTTCCACTTCCGGCATAGATTCTATCTGTTCAGCCAGTTTGAGGCCGTTCTTTATTTTGGGCAGTTCATCTTTCGGGCGTACGTGCTCCACCACATACCATTGCTTATCGGTCTGTGGTTTATTGGTTGCGATGATCTTGTTGTCTTCTATGTCGAGTGGTTTGTAGATGCGCACGTGTGGCGTATTGTCCATTGCCATGTCCTCGGTAAACTGGTTCACGCCGGTCATGAAGCTGATCATGATGATGAACATGGAGATACCGAACGTCACGCCCAGCATGGCAATGACGCTCTGCTTCTTTTTGGTAACCAGGTGAGTTACCGCTATGGAGAATGCTAGTTTCCAGTTCATTCTTGTTCAATGATTACAGCTGTGTTCTTATCGATACCACCGGTTACTTCCACGTAGTCGTCGTCTTCCAGGCCTTTGCTGATCTTTATCAGTTGCTTCTCTTTGCCTTTTTTCACCATGACGCTATCGCCTTTGTGCAGGGCAGCTTTAGGCAATACTAAAACCTGCCTGTTCTCCGCTAGCACAATATTGGCTTCAAGGTTCAGTCCGTACATGGTCACCGGTACGGGCTCATCCAGCACTGCGTCTATTCGGAACGATTGTTCTGCTTTGTTCAGCAGCGGGTAGATCTTGGCTATATGCGCGCGGTACACTGAGTCGGGATAAGCATCCATGATGATCAGCACTTTCTGTCCTTCTGTTACTTTGCCCAGATCATCTTCATCTACCAGCAGCTTGGCGATCATTTTGCCCGCGCCTATCAGCGCTATAGGCTGGTTGGGTGCTACGAGGTCGCCTTTCTTCTTGTACACTTCGTACACCGTACCATTGACATAGCTGCGTAACAGACCAACCTCATTTTGCGCTTTGGCAACTATCAGCTGGTTTTGTGCCTGCTGCAGTTGTATATCGGCAGTCAATTCTTGTGCCTGCAACTGACGCTGCATGTTCTCGTAGTCTTTCAACGAAGCCTGGTACTGCAGGAATTTCTGGTCATATGCACTCTTGGATACCGCTTTCTGGTTGTATAAGCGTTCATATCTTCCGTATTCTGCCTGGTCATTTCTTAGTTGTATGCGTGCCTTTTCTATTCTGCCACGCAGTTCGCGTAGGGCAGGAGCATTATTGGTTGCAGTTGGTATGGTGCGAACCACCAGCGCGCGCGCACTTGCTTCCTGTGCATCACGCACATCGTTATCTACGCGAAAGAGCAGTTGTCCTTTCTGTACAATATCGCCCTCGTTCACGTTAGCCTGCACCAAATAACCATCCATGCTCGATACTACTTTATACTCCTCTTCAGGCACCAGTGAACCCGATGCATACACAGCCGAGGTGAGTGATTTCACCTGCAGGCGTACCTCGGTGGTTTTTTGTTTACAGCCGGCAGCGGTAAAAGCTAACAGTAACCATAATAGTTGCCGCTTCATCTTAAAATGTTTGTGTGCTTAGTAAGTGATATAATATTCCGTCGGACAGGTTTTGCAGGTACTCTATCTTGGCGCGGTTATACTCTCTGAATATCTCGTTGTACTGGTCAAACTCCATTACGCCTTCTTTCAGGCTCAGGTTAGCAATCTTCAGGTTCTCGCGGGTGGTCTCCACTTTCTGCTTCAGTTCTGCATTCTTATTAAAGGCAGTAGTGTACTGCACAAACCAGTCAGATTGTTGCTGGGTGAGCTCCGCAGTAGTGGCTTCCTGTTCATAGTGTGCTGATTCCAGTAACAGCTTGCTTTTCTTTTTCAGCGCCCGGTAGTAGTTGCCCTGGAACAAAGGCACATCCAGTCTCATGTTCACATTCGCCATGTTGAACTGGACGCCTTCGAAGTCTTCTTGAAGTTTTGTCTGGTAGTTGTACGTATACCTGCCTGCAAGTCCTAGCTTCGGCAAGCCACCACGACTGGCCTCTGCAACAGCCAGTTCTGCAGCACGAATTTTAAACTCGGCTTCGTGCCATGCTGCACGGTTTGATATGGCGGCCGGCGAGGAGATCACGGGCCATTCATAATCGCCAATGCTTTCATTAACTGCGATTCCATCATCGGCAGCTATCAATCTTTTGAGTGCATTGAGGCTCAACTCCAGCATCCGTTTGTAAGTGGCATCGAGTGTGCGCACATCCAGCTGCAGGTTCTTCGAGCGGTTGAAATCCGCAGGGTTGATAACACCAGCATCCAGCTTGTCTTGCATAATGCGTATCAGCTCATTGGTAGTGGTCACGTTCTCCTGGTTCAGGCGCAGCACTTCGCGGTTGGCCAGCACCTGGTAGTAGGCTTGTGTCAGTTGTATATGATAATCTTCGAGTGCTGCCTTGCTGCCCCATTGTGCTTCTGCATATTCTGCCTTGCTACGTTTCAGCGCCGCCCATTTTTCAAGGTTCACTACCGGCATACTGAATTCGGCACCTGTCTGCAGCGTATAGGGCAAACCAAATTCTACTTTTACCACCTCGCCCTCAGGTCGGCCAAACGCTGCACCGGGTATGATCTGTGTAATGAGGATGGGGTAGTAATCGCCCTGTGCAAAAGCATTAACGCGCGGGTACAGACCACTTCGTGTGATCCTTACATCCTGTTGGGCTATCTCAGGCATCAGCCTGGCCTGCTTTGCTGCGGGGCCATTTCTATCAGCATAACGTATCAGTTCGTCGATACTGTTGACCTGCAACTGTGCGGTGCTAAACACCGGTATCAGCAGGAAACTAAATAATGCATTCAAAAACCGCATTGCATTAGATTTTATACAAAGAGAATACATGTAGCGATATATGACAAATGATTGTTGTCCGGATGGAGAAAATCTACACCGAAACGGAAGCAACGGAAACGAAGCATCAGGGCTTTGCCTTACAGATATTGAGCGTATACATAGACGCATTCATTGGATTTCGGGTAGCCACGCTAAACTCATGATGTGCTATGGGAGGGAATACATAGCTGGTATCCAGCGCATCCAAATAATATCCCGGCACTACGAAATACTCTACGCCAAAGCTCCGCATGCCCGCAATAAGCGAATCCACCTGGCTTTGGTCTTTTGCAGAATAGGCAAGGTATTCTACCGCGAAGTTGTCTCTCGGTACTAACGCGCGTGAACGCAGTGCCGTAGATATCTTCACCCCCGGTGGCAGTGTTGAGTCTATCCAGCGGCTCTCGGCATAGCCAACCGCATAAGAGCGCATAACCTCGTCGCGCCCTTTGTTGGTAAACAGTCCCGGAGCAAACGAATACACAGTGAACAATATTATCGGCAACATAGCCAGCAGTTGCACCCGCAGCCCTCCAAACAAAAGCTTTTGCCATTTGGATGCAGACAGGCTGGCAAAAAACAGCGGGGTTACCCAAAGTAAAGGCTCCATGAAAAACCGTGCGGTAGGTTGTCCCAGCAAAATGGTAAACACAACGAAGAGCAACACGGTAAGCTTCTCTGCCCAGAAACCCCGCGAGAACAGGAATATGAAAATAATAGCAGCGGCCAGCCCGATAACAGTAGTAAGCAATCCTAGTGACGAAGGAATGAACAGGTTGAGCGGCAAGGGGAATGCAGAGTCTGTAAACTCTCGCAAAAACAGCTGTAGGTGTACGGCAACCGGGTCCGGGTGAGCTCTAAAGCGCTCCAGCAGTGGTGATAACGGATCACCAAACCGGATAACTTTAAATACGTATAGCGGAGCAAGGAAGACGATCGATACAAGGATGCCCGCAAACATATTTTGCGAAACGTGCGGCCAGCTTCTGTCCTTTACTATCAGCATCACCGCAATGACTGCGGCGCTGATAATAAACGAGTATTTGATGCCAACGGCAAACACCAGCACGGCCCAAAACAGGAAGGTATACGGCTTGCGCAGATGACCATCGCGCTGCAGCAATGCATAAAATGCGAGCGAAGTGGCCACCATTCCCGTAAGTTGGTGTTTCTCGCCCGATACAAAAAACAACAGCAAGGGTATGCCCATGAACACGGCCAGCAGGTCGAGGCGTGTTTTGCCATTGACAGGATCGGAATAAACACGCAACAGGTATCGAAATGCAAGGAACTGGATAAACGCACCCAGTTGCGGGTAGCCCGCGGCAACGCCCGGAAGGTTCAGCATTTCGCCGAAACCAAACATGCGAAAGTGCAGGTTGCGTGCATCGAAGAACAATCCACCGCTGCTCAACATGTCAACAGGAACACCCAGGTGATAATCCAGCGAGTCGGCATCAGTGGGGGGCGCGAGACATACCAGGAAGAGCGCACCTGTTGTGATGTATATAGCTGTGCGGGTGATCTTGTCCCACCTGCTGCTGACAGGCATCCTGAACGGCTGCATGAATAAATGAATAGGCTGGAAGCTCCGCGTGCCTATAACGATGAGTACCGCAAACACGATAAACACGCAAGGGACCCTGCGCACCCATTCTACTTGTACCACTCCAGCCATGCCTGCCAATAACAGCAGCCACGACAGCATCAGCAGGCCGGTGAGAAAGTACATAGCACGGGCCAGTACCTCATCGGTCTTAAATATCCGGCGGCCCAACCAGTCGAACACGATGGCCATGCTACAACCTGCCGCCACGGTCATGACAGTAGAGAGAAAAGCCGGTAAAAAGAATGCTGTTATATCCATAAGGATTTAGACAAATATATACGCCGGCTGCAATAGGTAGGTAATGTCTTTATGCATCCTTAACAACCAGTTTGTAATTTATTGGGAATCATCATCTTTTTTATCTCGCTGGAATCGACCTGGTGAAGAAAACGGCCGGCAGAGGTCCGAATAAAGGGCAAAGACGCCCCCGGAGTGTCGCACACACCAACATAATTTTGCTGTATGGACCCTGAAAAAAAACGCTACCAGTTCTTAGACAGCCTAAGGGGGCTGGCCGCGCTGTTGGTAGTGTTCCACCACATCTTTACGGGCAACATCGTAAGCCTGATGGAGCAGTACCATTTGAACGTTCCTGCATTCTTTCTATACAACTTCACGCATTCGGGTGTCGAGCTGTTTTTTGTGCTGAGTGGGGTGGTATTGCTGCGGCCCTATATACGCACGCAAAGAGCCGTCAACTTACGCCAGTTTTACTACCGCAGGTTTCGCAGGATATATCCGCCCTACCTTGGGGCTTTGGTCTTTAGTGCTTCTGTTATCTGGGTCATCCATGAGCAGCCAACATGGTATTCTAAGATCATCATCCCCTTCACTTTACAGGAGGCGATCTCGCAGGCGGCTATTTTCAATTTCGATTCGCAATACTACAACCTTGCCTGGTGGAGCCTGCAGATCGAAGTACTGTTTTACCTCTGCGTGCCGCCGATACTCTATCTGTTCTCCCGCAATGTGCGGTTCACCAGTCGCTCACTATGGACAGTTGTAATGATCACCCTGCTGTGTACAACAGTGCTGCAGGTATACCTTACAGCTTATTACCCTTCTATATACTCATACAATCGTGTCGCACTGGTGCTGTACAAATTCATCGACTATCCGGTGTGTTTCATACTGGGTGTGTACCTGGCCGCTACCGATAGCAGCCTGAAAGAAGCTGTTCACTTTATTGTTGCAGGCGTGTTGCTGGTCTTATTATCGTATGCCTACCTGCCAGTTCTATATACCGGCTACGGCTTCATATATGCAGGACTTATCATTTTTGCTTTTTACAGGGCACGGCTCAGGCAATACCTTGAAAAGCCCTTGCTGATCTGGCTGGGTGAGCGTTCCTATTCACTATTTCTCACACATTTCTCGGTGCTGTACCTGATCAACTTTACCGTATCGCACTTTACACCCGGCCGCAACCTGGTATATGGATTTTTTACCCGGGCGCTGGCCTTGCCGCTCAGTCTTTTTGTAGCCATGCTGCTGTTTCATTTTGTAGAGCGGCGCTACGCTAAAGGCTTGCATACGGCTAATGCCTTCTGGCCATGGAATGCGCTACGACCTAAGGAACAGAAAGGCGAACAGGCACTTCCCGAAACCGCAGGGACATCGATCGTTTAGCAGGCCGTCAAATGGGGTGATACCTTATCACTTCAAAATATCCAACGGGGCAACTCAAGAAGAGGTAGCTGTACTACAGTTTGGTACAAAGAATGTCGTTGCATCGAGATATATCTTTACAGTTAATTATAATTTATTTGTTATTGCCATAAAAAGCTTGAAATATCATGGCAACCGGGCAAAAAATCTCTATCTTAGGCGCATGCAGAAACTTCTCAATTCATTTCGAAATTCATACGTATACTATATGATATCCAAGATGTTATCCATTTTGGAAATGGAAGGATTTGTTGTGTCGTATGCGCAAGGTGCAGAGGATTTAATTATTAAGAAATTGCTTAGCAATAAAAAGAATGGCTTTTACCTCGACATCGGGTGTAATAACCCTATTCAAAACAGCAACACCTTTCGGTTATACCTGAAAGGGTGGAGGGGAATTTGTATCGACGGTAATGCCGACTTTATTAAAAGGTTCTCAAAAATCCGTAAACGAGATATCTGCCTGCATGCCATAGTCTCTGACGAACCACGGGCGGTTAGTTTTTATATCAACCATAAAAATCCGGGCATGTCATCTATTGAAGAGCATGAAGCCCATTCCCGGTATCAGGCGCAGCCCGACCAAAAGATAGTTGAGATGCAGGCAGAGACATTGAACCAGATACTTGACAAGCACCTCGGCGGTAGGAATATAGACTTGCTGACCACTGATGTTGAAGGACACGATCTGAAGGTATTGCAGGGGCTCGATCTCAGCCGCTACCGTCCAACGGTCATTTGTGTTGAGTACCCCGGCAACATAATGCACGTAAGGGAATCTGAAATAACAACCTACCTGTCTAAGTACAATTATGAAGTAATAGCTATCGACAGTGAGAATGTGTATTATAGGCAGGATCCCAGAAGCTAGAGTATATACGGGCCACTACACCGTGGAGCGCTGAACTTTTCTCCAAAATATCGCAGCTAAAACCGTAGTTTTGCGGCACAATTTCAACTCACAGATGGAAATTAATGATCTGAAACAAGTAGCGGCGCAAGTACGCAGGGATATAGTAAGAATGGTACACGCCTGCCAGAGCGGCCACCCCGGTGGTTCTCTCGGTTGTACTGACTACCTCGTAGCGCTGTACTTCCACGCAATGAAGCACAACCCGAAAGAGTTTAGCATGGACGGCATAGGTGAAGACCTGTTCTTCCTGTCTAACGGACACATCTCTCCGGTGTTTTACAGCGTGTTGGCTCGTTCAGGATATTTCCCTGTGCAGGAGCTGGCTACCTTCCGCAAGCTGGATAGCAGGCTGCAGGGTCACCCTACCACGCACGAAGGTCTGCCTGGCGTACGTATCGCCAGCGGCTCACTGGGCCAGGGCCTGAGCGTAGCATCAGGTGCGGCACAAGCCAAGAAAATGAACAACGACAACACCGTGGTTTACTCGCTGCACGGCGATGGCGAACTGCAGGAAGGCCAGAACTGGGAAGCAATCATGTTTGCTGCTCACCATAAGCTGGACAACATGATCGCAGCTATTGACGTGAACGGTCAGCAGATCGACGGTCCTACCAAACTGGTAATGAACCTGGGTTCAATAGGCGATAAGTTCACTGCATTTGGCTGGGATGTGATGGAAATGGACGGCAACAACATGGAAGAAGTTGTAAGCAAGCTGGCAGAAGCCAAAGGCCGCCTGGGTAAAGGCAAACCTGTTTGCATACTGATGCACACTGTAATGGGTAAGGGTGTTGACTTCATGGAAGGTACGCACGAATGGCATGGTATCGCACCGAGCGACGCACAGCTGACACTGGCAGAAGCGCAGCTGCCTGCTACCCTGGGAGATTATTAATAGAACGCTTTATTATATTTGAAAGCCCCCCCGCAACTGCGGGGGGCTTTTTATTTGGCATGGCGTTTGGTTATTTTAACTCTGTAAAACCAAACTATGAATAAGTACTTCTTATACCCTGCGCTGGCAATATGCCTGCTGGCCTCTTGCAAAAAGTCTGACGAGAAAAAACTGGTTGGCGTCTGGAAAGCAACGGCGATGGCTATCGACACCAATGGTAATGGCGTAATGGATACTCAGGAAAAATGGGACGAATCCGCAAACAACTGGGGCTATGCTTTTAAGAAAGGCGGCGATGTAGAAGTGAATGCGGGACTAACCCACCTTGGCACATGGCAATTGAAAAATGGTATCCTGACAATCACAGCTGCAACATCGAAAGATTTCAAGGTGCTAACACTCAACAGCACAGACCTGACACTGGAATGGTCAGACGAGTACGGCGAAAAGAACTGGGAAGTACTCAAAAAACAATAACCACTTGCAATATAGTCATGAGCCCCACACCGTGGGGCTTTTTTATTTCTAATACGTTCCACCGCCTCTTTCCATTCGTTGTACCAAACCGCAGTTTCGCAGGACGAAAACTGCATTTAACAAAATGTGACAAATCAAGCAGGAGGGGTTTCAGAAATTCGCTGAACCAAACCCGATCAACCAGCCTGACCATAACGGATAACAAAAAGGCGGCCCGGCCCCTACCTAAACTACTATGATATTGACACCTACCCTATCTCACCAAACCAGGTGAGCAATACTTTACTCCTAACAGCTTTTGTGTCGAAAATGATGTGCCTCCCTTCGCGGGAGGCCTTCTTATTTTAGGCCGGCGTTTGTTAGCTTTTTCCCCTATAATTGCCCTATGAACAAATTGTTTGTGCCTTTGATACTTGCGATCTGCCTGCTGGCAGCATCGTGCACTAAGAATAATAGAAAAGAAGTTGAAGAGAAGCTGGTTGGCACATGGCTGATGAAGACCAACGGAAGCGATGTGAATGGCAATGGCACCTATGATGCCATTGAACGCACCCCTCACGATAGCACCGAAAGTAAGGTCACGCTAACGTTTAAGAACGACGGAACATTTCTGCAGGTAAACCAATACTTCTCGCCGGGCTCTACTAAAAACTACCCGGGCAAATGGGAACTGCAAAAGAACAGTACCCAAAAACTTAATATGGTGTTTGATGATGGTATGGCCATAGAGGCCGGCATCGAAGTGTTGACAGACAAAGAGTTTGTGATGGAACACATGCACGGACTTTGGAATGGGTATGTGAGGCAATAATCTGGTACAGTATTTGGTTATTGATACTTAAACCAAACAACTACTTATGACCAGGTTCCTGATCTACCCCGCTTTAGCTATCTGCCTGCTGGCCGCCTGCAAAAAGTCTGACAACAAGAAACTGACCGGCAACTGGCTGCTGACACAGTATGCCGAAGACAGCAACAGCAATAAGGTGATGGACGACTCTGAAATACGGAACGTTCCCGCTTCGCCCATGATGAACACCGTGTACACTTTTAAAAGCGGAGATAAGATAGACATCCTTTGGGGTGATGTAATGGAAAGCGGTACCTGGGACCTGAAAGACGATGACAAGAAACTGGAGATAACGCTACCCTCATCGCGTGTGCTCAGTTACAAGGTAGTGGTGCTAGACGATAAGAAGCTGACCCTCGAACAGGAGGTTGCTAACAACATGCTTTACTGGCAAACATTCACCAAGCAATAGCTTGAAATGATATCAATAAGAAAGCCTCGCATCAGCGAGGCTTTCACAATTCTGCAGTAGTTAGATCTAGTGAACTCACAGTACTGTCAAAAAATATGGCTGGTTGTAGGCACTCCTAAAAATCTACCTAGTTTTATAACCACTATGAGATCCTTTGCACTTCTATTTGCTATAGTTACAATTACATCCTGCAAGAAAGCCCCCAGCCGTCAAGAGCCTGTAGTTGGACTCTGGAAACTGGCACAAAGCGGCTTCGATAGGGACGGCAACCAGATGCTGGACGGCAACGAAATACTCTTCCCGGCTGATAGTACTGACTACTGCGTTTACAACTTCATGGCCAGTTCCCGGCTTGATGTATTGGAACGATACAAAGGAACTGTAAGGACAGATACAGGCTGGCAGTGGGTAGTGAATGAGCGCCTGGACAGTATGGCTATTAATACGCATACTGAATTTGCAGGCACTACCTGGCGTAGCTTTCGTGTGTTATCGTACGACCCTACGCGATTTGTATTACGTGGCAATTACAATGACATCCTGACCTTTGAAAGAAGCCAATAAAATAAAAAGCCCCGCAACTTGCGGGGCTTTTTACTTATTTCAATATCTCGCGGGAGATAACCAGTTTTTGTATTTCTGATGTTCCTTCGCCGATGGTACACAGCTTGCTGTCGCGGTAGAATTTCTCTACAGGGAAGTCTTTGGTGTAGCCGTAGCCACCGAAGATCTGTACTGCTTCAACCGAGTTTTGTACTGCTACTTCTGAAGCATAGTACTTAGCCATGGCGCTTTCTTTGGTCATAGCCACGCCGCGGTTCTTCATATCGGCAGCCTGGTAGATCAGCATTTTAGATACTTCGATCTTGGTAGCCATGTCTGCCAGCTTGAAGGCGATAGCCTGGAAGTTAGAGATAGGCTGATCGAACTGCTGGCGCTCTTTGCTATATTTCAGAGAAGCTTCGTAAGCACCTTCTGCAATACCCAGAGACAGTGCAGCGATTGAGATACGGCCACCATCCAGCACTTTCATAGCCTGGCGGAAACCATCACCTACTTCGCCCATACGTTGTGCGTCAGAGATGCGGCAGTTGTCAAACACCAGTTCTGCAGTTTCTGAAGCACGCATACCCAGTTTATTTTCTTTCTTGCCAGCTGTAAAGCCCGGTGTACCACGCTCAACGATGAAGGCTGTCACGTTGCTCTTGGCACGTGGTTCGCCGGTGCGGGCCAGTACTACTGCTACATCGCCGCTGATACCGTGGGTGATCCAGTTCTTGGTACCATTCAGTGTCCAGTCATCGCCATCGCGTACGGCAGTGCAGCGCATGTTGCCGGCGTCGCTGCCGGTATTGGCTTCTGTCAGGCCCCATGCACCTATAAATTCAGCTGTTGCCAGCTTAGGCAGGTATTTCTTCTTTTGCTCTTCGTTGCCGAAGTACAGGATGTGACCGGTGCACAGTGAGTTGTGCGCCGCTACCGACAGACCGATAGAACCACATACTTTAGCGATCTCGCTCACCACGGTCACGTACTCGAAGTAGCCCAGGCCGCTTCCGCCATATTCGGTTGGTACCAGTACGCCCATGAGGCCCAGCTGGCCCATTTGCTTGAACAGGTCGACAGGGAATTTTTGCGCCTCATCCCATTCCATCATTTTGGGACGGATGTTCTTGTTGGCGAAATCGCGGATCATTTCAGCGATCTGCACTTGAGTATCAGTATATTGAAAGTCCATAAGTCTTGTTAAGGAGGTGCAATTTTACGGATTTTTTTGGGGATTATGGTGGGTTTATATGGGTTTTAGCTGTAATCTCAGGTTTCATTTCTCTAGTCATACTTCCGTGTTACCTCCTTCTTTTCTTTTGGCTTGAACCAAAAGAAAAGAAGCAAAAGAAAAGTTCAAGGCTTAGCGAAACCGGCTAAAAATTCATTTCGCTCCGTTGCAGTGAAATAGCTTACTATGTTCCATTCGATTTCTATTTAGCAATGTTGAAATCACCTTCCTGTTCTCTGTGAAACCTTTCACTGCGGCCACTGCACTCAATGAATTTTCTTAACGCCTTATTCGCCCATGCCGGTCCTTACTTTTCAATCAGACTATCAGCCTAATCAGTCCCATCTCGATTAATCTGAGGTTCAGACAATGGCTTCAGTTCTTCCACCAACCCCTCAAACACACCATCCGGAAAGTGATACAGCTCTTTCAATTGGGCATAGTTGGTGAAGGCACCGATGGTATTTCGGCGCACGATGATCTTGTGCGCCAGCTTAGGGCCTATGCCACGGAGTTGGAGCAGGGTGATGGAGTCGGCGGTATTGAGGTCTATTTGCAGTGGCCTGATGGCGATGTGGGGTGCGAGCATGGTGTATTCTTCATTGGTGAGGGTGTAGAGTGGTTTGAGGTCTTCCTTCTTGTAAAAGCGTTTGCCTTTGGCGCGCCACTTCAGCAGGTTGGCGATGGTGTGTGGTTTGAGTCCGAAACTGCGGAGGGTGAGGCTGTCGGCGGTGTTGGGGTCGAATGTCTGAACCGCTGATTTGAATGATTTTTCTGATTGCGCTGATGGTGTTGTTGGTGATTCCGCGTCCTCCAGATTTGTTGCCGGTTGTTTCCTTTTTGGGGTGGTTTTTAAAAAGCCATCGTTTTGTTGCCGGTATGCTGCTGCTATTCGCGGCTCTCCTACCCTGCTGTTGGGCTCTGCTGTTATCACTCTTGCTGCAATGACAACCGCCAGCAACAGGCACAACCCTATCAGCCCGTTTCGCTCGGGGCGGGTGAAGTTGGTGTATGACTTGATGAGGCGCTTCATGGGTTTGACGGGTTAAGATACAGCTTTCGGGAATTGTTAAAATGTCACGTAAGAGCTTGCATTTCAGGTAACAATTTGATAACTTTAAAATAACAAACGTTATCAACATGCATCTTTATCTGCTTTCTATGCCCGGTTATGAGGTGTTTGGCCTAGCTCTGCTACCTATCTTCCTCCTGTATTTCTTTTACCTGGTTCTTAAAGGGTATCTCCAGAAGAAATAGTCTTTCCTATTACATATTGACCGCGATCCTGTAACATTCTGTCATAGAATTGATACATTTATTGCAGAAACCTGCTGATATTCTTATACAATTTCCGCTTCTCTCCTTGTGCGACATAAAATCGCTGAAACACGCTTTGAACAAGGGTTATACTGTTTTGTTCTCATGGGTGCGATTGTCGGTTTTGTTTAGTTTTGTATAGAAAAATCAAACTTTCGCGGAGAAAAAAATTTGTTTGCAGTTTTGGCGCTGGGCGCGATTGGATGTGCGTACGGTTTTAGGGTTCTCATATCGGTAGCTTTCTATTACAAATATACAACAATTTTCCTTTAAGGACAATTTAATTTATCAGGAGCCGGGCTGTTATTAGATAAATTATTATCTTTAGCGTTACCATTACCCAAAACCTACTATCTATGAAGTACTTATTGCCCTTGCTGCTGGCATTTTATTGCCTGTCGTCTAATGCCCAAAATATTCTTACAAATGGCAGCTTCGAACAGTACACTAATTGCAGTATGGGGCCCTTTACAAACAGTACTAACTGGAGGCCATATACAAGCGGAGGAAGCCCCGACTACTATAACAGTTGCGGTCCCGCGATGGTGCCTACGAACTGGATAGGAACACAAACACCTGCTCATGGTAACGCTTACGCTGGTTTTTCAGCCTACACGCCCAACAACTTTTACGAGTATGTCGCCACAAGCTTTCCACCTTTAACACCAGGATTCACCTATGAAATATCTATATCGGCATCGCTTGCAGATGTTAGCGGTTTCGGCGTCAATGGACTTGGTGTCTATTTCTATGATGGCGGACCAGCTACCATTACCATGCCCGGAGTGTGCCTTTCCGTAACACCCCAGGTATCTTTTTCAAGTTACGGGCCACAGACAAACACGACGGGTTGGAATCGCCTGGTTGGTACTTTTGTGGCAGACTCAACCTACGACAACCTGGTAATTGGCGGCTTCCTTGCTCCTTCGGCTGCGACCATTGTGACTAACCCTGGTGGCAGCTCAGGGTACGCGTACTACTATATCGATTCGGTAGTACTCAAAACCAGCGATTCTCTTAAACTACAGTTTACAGGAAACATGCTTTGCGGCGCCGATAGCTTCATGGTGCCCTACGTGGCAAGTACCGGGTTGTTCAACTCTGGCAATGTGTTCACCGTGCAGTTGTCCAACGCAAGCGGAAGTTTTGCAACCCCCATTAACATCGGTTCAAAAGCCGCGACTACCGGCGGGACGATAAAAGTTGGATTGCCCTCGTCGCTCACACCGGGAACGGGCTATCGCATGCGCGTTGTGGCTTCAAATATTGTGTTCGCTTCAACTGACAACGGAACGGATATAGCCATAGCGATGACCCCTCCGGTAAAACCGGTGGCGGCAAGTAATAACCCGGTGTGCGAAGGCAATACAATTACCTTGTCGGCAACCACAACCAGCAGCGTAACAGGCTGGTCGTGGACAGGTCCCAATAATTTTTCAAGTACAGTATCCAATCCCTCTATCAATAATGCTACGCAGCCTCTATCTGGCATATATATAGTTAAAGCCTTGAACTACGGCTGCATTTCCAGCGATACCGAACTGGTAACAATTATACCAAACCCGATTGTTGTAGCAGCTAGCAACAGCCCGGTGTGCGAAGGCGTAACGCTTAATCTTTCGGCCAGCAACGCAGGAGCGGGAGCTGGTTACTCCTGGACTGGTCCTGCCGGCTTTTCTGCCGGCATACAGAATCCGGCGCTGACCAATATCACATCAGCACAGGCGGGAGACTATGTGGTAACCGCGACGCTGAGCGGCTGCACTGCCAGAGACACTGTTACCGTGCAAACCAAACTAATGCCAGCCGTTCCTGTTGTCAGCGTGTCAGGACCATCATGCATTGGCGGCAGCCTGAACCTGACAGCTGCAAGTAGCACCAGTGGCGTGAACTACAACTGGACTGGGCCACTTTCGTTTACTTCAACAACACAAAATCCAATAATAACGAATACTACAACTTCCATGTCGGGTGTTTATAGTGTTACAGCTACACTCAACGGCTGCACTTCGGCAGCGGGCGCAACCGTTGCTACGGTACACTTGTATCCTGCTACCCCTACTGCATCCAGCAGCACGCCAGTTTGTGCCGGTGGAACGTCGAATCTGTCGGCAAATAGCATAACACCAGGCGTGAACTACAACTGGACAGGACCAAACGGGTTTACATCAACAGCACAAAATCCATCGATCAGTCCGGCACCATTAAATGGAAGTGGCATCTACAGCGTGACAGCGGAAGCTAATGGTTGCGTGTCGCCAGCAGGTAGCACCAACGTCACCATTAACAATGTCTCTTCCCTCGGCGTGTACCCCAGCCCCAACGATACACTCTGCATCAACAATGCAAACGCAAACTTCGTATCTGTACCATTTAACGCAGGCACTGCGCCGCAATACCAGTGGTTCAAGAACAATACGCTTATTGGTGGAGCAACAAGCATTACCTACCCTGCAACGGGTATTGCTGATGGTGATAGTTTTTATTGCCGCATGACAGTGACCGGTTTGTGTGCTGATCCACTTATTCTTTATAGCAACAAAGTAGGCATGACCGTGCTACCTCTTACAGCAGGACCTACTGTTTCAATAACAGCAGATCCGGGCACGCTGCTCAGCCCATGGCAGCTGGTGAAGTTTACGGCTGTAGCTACTAATGCAGGTACCCTGCCTAAATACCAATGGAAACGTAACGGCCAGGATGTGATAGGCGCTACCAGCAATGTGTGGAGTGCGAATAACCTTTCGAACTTAGATACTATCAGCTGTATCGTAACAAGCGACGTGTGGTGCGCTTCTCCGGCCAGCAATTTCAGCAACAGGATGGTAGTGAATATTAAGACAGGCATCTCGGACATTGACGCTGACAGGAAACTGGAGTTGTTCCCGAATCCTAATAACGGGTCGTTTGTTGTGAACATCCCCACCTTCAAAGGGGGTAATCTACGTGTCGACGTTGTCGACGCGCTGGGAAGAACTGTTTACAGAGATCAATTACAGACTGCTAATCATCAATTGGAGATCGCCTTGCCTGCTTCTGTGGCTAATGGCGTGTATATGCTGAAGCTGGGTGTGGATGGTGCGGTGTATCATGCAAGGTTTACTGTGGGAAGGTAGCCGATTGCATTTTCAATAATGATTATCTTTAAAGTTACCATTACCCAACCTAACTATCTATGAAGTACTTATTACCCTTGTTGCTTGTATTTTGTTGCTTGTCGTCTAATGCGCAGAATATTGTTCCAAATGGCGATTTTGAATACTACACGCCCTGCCCTAACACCTTGGGGCAAGTAAACAATTGTACTGGATGGCGACAATACACCGGCGGAACATCTGACTACTACAATACCTGCGCGACTACAACTACATATGTCGGAATACCGGCCAATTTGCTTGGTTTCCAATACGCAGCCAGCGGAAATGCCTATACGGGCGTGATTACCTACACCTATAATAATTTGACCGGTCCTGCTAACTATAAGGAGTATATCGCTACTAGCATATCGCCCCTACAGGCTGGTAAACATTACGAGGCTTCAATGTCTGTTAGCCTTGCTGATACAGCAGGCTGGGCTTCTAATGACCTGGGCATGTTTTTTTATGATTCAGGACCCAATACCGTTTCGGGCACCGTAGTGCTCCCCGTCACCCCGCAAGTCTCATTTAGCAGTTATGGCAATATTACCGATGAGATCAACTGGACACGTCTGTCGGCAATATTTACGGCAGACTCTGCTTACGACAATCTCGTAATCGGCGGCTTTACGCATTTTAGCTCCCTAAATCCCACATATCTTGGTGGTACGGGTTCTAACAGCATTCATTCTTATTATTTTATTGATTCTGTATTTATCAAACAGGTTGATACATTAGAGCCGCGGTTTAGCGGAACATTGCTTTGCGGGACAGATAGCTTCTCCATAAACTATTTTGTGCTGCCATCCGTTTTTAATGCAGGCAATGTATTTACTGTACAACTATCTAATGCCAGCGGAAGTTTTGCCACGCCTATCAACATAGGTACTAAAGCATCCAGTACATCTGGCACAATTAAAGTCGGTCTCCCAGCCTCGCTTACACCAGGCGCCGGTTACCGTATCCGTTTGGTTGCCACAAATATTCCTTTCGTATCTGCCGACAACGGAAAGGATATTGCCATTGGAATGACACTACCTGCAAAACCCATTGCCGCGAGCAATTCACCGGTATGTTACGGCGATACCCTCAAGCTATCGGCAACGGTAACTGGTACGATAACTGGTTGGCTTTGGACAGGGCCTAACAATTTCACTAGTACGCTTTCTAATCCTGTTATTAATAGCGCGACAACCGTAATGTCTGGCAACTACATTGCAAAAGCCCTAAAGTACGGTTGTGTATCGAGCGATACCGAAACGGTGTCTATAGTGCAAAAGCCGTCATTGATCGTGGCTACCAGCAACGCCCCCTTATGTATTGGCGACACCTTGAAGCTCTCCGGCAACATAAGTAGCCCCGGCACGACCTACAGCTGGACGGGACCAAACAGTTTTTGGGCCAATACCCGAAACACCGATATTGCCCCGGCTGGAACCATTCACAATGGTGACTACGTAATAACAGGCACATTAAACGGATGTACTGTGAAAGATACTGTGACCGTCGCAATAAACTCCAAGCCGGTGGGACTCGTCGCAACCAGCTCTTCGCCAGTATGCGAGAATGACACCCTAAAGCTCTATGCAACGGCAACAACGACCGGTGTCACCTATTCGTGGTCCGGACCTTTGGCCTTTAACAGTGCAGGACAGAATCCACAAATATTCAGTGCAACAGGCCTTAACACAGGCAACTATACTGTTACCTGCTCCAATGGAGGCTGCCTGGATAAAGACACCGTATATGTGCAAGTAAAAGCCTTACCTACACCTGTGATAGCGGGAAATAATGGACCTGTGTGTCCAAACACTTCGATCAACCTGTCCGCCAACAATACCATAGGTGCAACCTACAACTGGACGGGACCTTTATCGTTTGCTTCGTCGCAGCAAAACCCGGTTATCAATAATGCAACATTTTCGCACGGGGGCACGTATTCGGTAACTGCGACTGTGAACGGTTGCACCTCACTTGCAAGCACCACTACAGTTATTGTCGCTACTCCTGCTGCAACGTACACAGCGGGTAGTAACAGTCCTGTATGTGCAGGCGGCAACTTAAATCTAAATGTAACGAACATGGCCGGCGCGAGCTTTACATGGAGCGGACCAAATGGGTTTGCAGCAACTGCGCAAAACCCCGCAATAAACCCTGTGTCTGTAAATGATGGTGGCATTTATTCCGTATATGCTACACTAAATGGTTGTCAATATCCTGCAGTAACTACTAATGTAACTGTCACAACTATTTCCTCTCTCGCCATTTATCCTAGTCCTAACGATACACTCTGCATCAATAATGCAAACGCAACATTTGTAGCAGCGCCTTTTAATGCGGGAACTGCGCCGCAATACCAGTGGTTCAAGAACAATACGCTGATGGGCGGCGCAACGAATCTCTCTTACCCCGCAACCGGCATCGCCAATGGCGATAGCTTCTATTGCCGCATGACGGTAACAGGCTTGTGTGCTGACCCACTTGTTCTTTATAGCAATAAGGTTGGCATGACAGTGCTGCCACTTACAGCAGGACCTACTGTTTCAATAACAGCAGATCCGGGCACGCTGCTCAGCCCATGGCAGCTGGTGAAGTTTACGGCTGTTGCTACCAATGCAGGTACCCTGCCTAAATACCAATGGAAACGCAATGGCCAGGATGTAATAGGTGCTACCAGCAATGTGTGGAGTGCGAATAACCTTTCGAACTTAGATACTATCAGCTGTATCGTAACAAGCGACGTGTGGTGCGCTTCACCATCGAACGCGAGCAGCAACAGGATGGTGGTGAATATCAAGACGGGTATCTCTGATATTGATGCGGACAGAAAACTGGAGTTGTACCCGAATCCTAATAACGGGTCGTTTGTTGTGAACATCCCCACCTTCAAAGGGGGTAGTCTACGTGTCGACGTTGTCGACGCGCTGGGAAGAACTGTTTACAGAGATCAATTGCAAACTGCTAATCATCAATTAGAGGTCACCCTGCCTGCTTCTGTAGCCAATGGCGTTTATATGCTGAAGCTGGCTGCCGATGGTGCGGTGTATCATGCGAGGTTTACGGTGGGGAGGTAGGCCTGCGCGAATGAAAAATTTTCGTAACGGCATGATTTTTATTGTTATAGAGGAAATTAGTTGAAAAACGGCCATGTTATTCATTCACACTACCCAAAACGGGGCAGAATCCTCGTGTAGCTACTCCACAAATTATCACTGTTTGAAGACGACGGGATGTGAACTACGGCTTAAAACGGAGAGGAGAGAGAGATGGAGAAACAACCCCTGACACGCCAACAAGCGGAAGATCTGCGGGAGCAATTCAGTCACCTGGTAGGACAGCCGCTAAACACGGGAGTAGACGACAGTCTTGTTATAGACTGCGTTGCCGTGGTGCCGTATGATGATATAAACCGATACATATACCTGATAGATTACAGGGAGTGCCGCGATGTGATAGAAGCATTGGGCTTTTACGTGGGTCCGCTGTTCGATGTAGTATTGATATCGGTAATGAAAAGCGACCGGACACAGGTATTTTACAAAGAACTAAGAACATACCTGCAAGAGCAAAATCTTAACAGAGCCGACCAACTGGAATCTCCGGAGGTCAGTGACAATATTTAATTTCTGTATGGTCAACCAAAACCAGCCTCATGATGTCTATCATGGGGCTTTTTTGTTGTGCACAGGATAACACAAAAAGGCAACACGTTACGAAAAGATATAAAGTTTCATTAACTTGTAGGTTTTAAAACTTAGCAGAAGTGAAGCACTATACCCTTTTCCTGCTCTTTACTTTATTATCAATAGTAGCAGGTGCGCAAACTTATTACCCGGTAACGCATACCTCTGGTACGCAAACCATCGGTACCAACAACGTAACCGTAACAGGCCTGGGGTCTGTATATGTACCGGGCATATCCTGCGGTGTTGGCCCTTACGGTATCGGACTGAGCAACCTGCCGGGTGGTTTCATGTTCCAGTTCTCTACACCCATCAACCGCATACGATGCAGGTTCTATGCGTTCCATAATACGGAGTCGTACGTGGTGTTTGGCAATGGCGTGCAACACCTCATTACTACGCCCGATGTATCGCTGACAACAATAGGGTGTCCCGCTACTTCGATACTGCCTACAGTTACCAGCACAGGCGTGGTGCTTAATGCTAACCCGAGTACCATACCGTTGGTAGATAACATACACCAGGTGGATATACTGTTTTCAACACCGATGGATTCAGTACGCGTATGGCGCTTGCTATCGACAAATGGTGGCGCGTGCATACACGATTTTCAGTTCAGTTTCGATACCATGGCTGTGATCACGCAACCCTATATCGACACTGTAAAATGCCCCAGCGATAGTGTGCATGTGGCGTTTACCACGATCTCCAACTTCCAAGCAGGTAATGTATTCACTTTGCAACTGTCAAATGCTTCTGGCAGCTTTGCAGCACCGACCAACATCGGTACGCTCGCAGCTACCACCGCAGGCACTATTCATGGCAAACTGCCAAACTCACTACCCGGCACTGGTTACAGGGTGCGCATAGTAAGCACCAACCCGGTGCGCACATCGGCCGACAATGGGGTGAACATAAAAGTGGTGGGCGGCATGGGCAGCGTACTGGCCACAAGCAACAGCCCGATATGCCAGGATGCCACGCTCAACCTATCGGCCAGCGGCGGCTTGCCCAATGCCACATACGACTGGACAGGGCCGAACTCATATACATCTGCTACCCAAAATCCAAGCATAACCGGCGCGCAGCCCACACACTCTGGCGACTATATAGTAACTGCCTCGCTGAATGGTTGCAGCGTGAAGGATACCGTGACTGTATTAGTAAAGCCAAAACCTGCAGTGCCTACAGCTAACAACAATGGTCCTGTATGCGAAGGGGCCAGCATCAACCTGACGTCCAACAGCACAACCCCGGGAGCATTGTATAATTGGACAGGCCCTAACAGCTTTACAGCTGGTCAGCAAAATCCAACCATCACTACTACTGTATTGGCACATACAGGTGTATTTAGTGTAACCGCTACGCTCAATGGTTGCACTTCGGCGGCGGGTACTACAAGTGTAACCATCAAGCCATACCCCACAGTACCGACAGCGGGCAACAACACACCCATCTGCGCAGGTGCTGATCTGAACCTCACGGCCAACACCAGCACAGCGGGTGTAACTTATACATGGACGGGGCCTAATGGTTTTACATCGAGCATACAAAATCCAACCATACCTGCAGCAGGACCCAACGACGCAGGCACTTACACGGTAAAGGCTACACTTAACGGATGTACTTCAGGTGCGGCATCAACTACACCGGTTATCAATATCGTTTCTTCTATAGGCGGCTGGGCCAGCCCGAGCGATACGGTGTGCGCAGGTTCTACCGTGACCTTTGTGGTAGTGCCTAATAACCCCGGCCCTACACCGACGTACCAATGGTATAAGAATGGCGCACAAATAAGCGGAGCTAATAGTACGCTGTATGCTACCAGTGCGGTAAGCGATGGCGATTCTTTCTATTGCCAGATGATAGCGCCTAATGTTTGCGCGAATACATTGAACTTATATAGCAACGGCATCAAAATGCATGTGTTGCCTATTACTACAACACCATCAATAGACATCAACTCTAACCCAGCTACACCACTGCCGGGACAGAACATCCTGTTCATGGCGACTGTCAGCAATGGCGGTTACCAACCAACTTTCCAGTGGCAGCGTAACGGACAGAACGTTGTTGGTGCGATACATGCCAACTGGAGCACATCTGGCCTGCACCCTAACGATAAGATCAACTGCATCGTACAAAGCAGCGACCCTTGCGCTACGCCAAAGAATGCTTTCAGTGATACGATGGTGGTGAACTTCCCTACTGGCATCAACGAAGTGAACAAAGGCGAACTGAGCTTGTACCCGAATCCGAATAATGGTGAGTTTATTGTGAACATCCCCCTTGCCCCCTTCAAAGGGGGGAATTTACGTGTCGACGTTGTCGACGCTGTGGGACGTAAGGTGTACCAATCAATTTATCAAGCCAATACCCCAACAATTGAAATTGCTTTGCCCGCTTCTGTAGCCAACGGTGTGTATATGCTGAAGTTGCGAGCGGATGAGGAAACACATACCATACGTTTTACAGTTAACAGGTAAGTCCATTTAATTTGCCCATACAACCTTAACCTATTATGTTTCGTTTTGCTTTTTTTATTGCTGCCTTTGTAAGCTTGTTTGCATTTACCAGCCAGGCGCAGCCCTACTATAAAGTATCGCATACATCCGGCACACAAACCATCGGCACCCATGCCGTTACGGTTACGGCCACCAATGCTGCATCCACATACTCGCCGGCCAGCTGCGGACTGGCGGCTAACTCGTACTTAGTGGCTCAGAACAATACCCAACTGGGATATAAATACGCCATGGTACCCCCTGTGTATAAAGTCCGTTTCATGATGCAGGGGCAGAATATGGGCGAGGTCGTTACTTTTTACGTCAACGGTGTGGCCTATACGCTCACCGGCGCCAATATTACCACTCCGGGAGCATGCTTTCTGACCGGATTGCTGATAGCTGTGAGCGGCAACCTGGAGGTTAACACCGGTGCAGCCAGCGGAAATGTGGACATCAATACCACCTTCCCTATAGACTCTGTGCGCCTGCACCATAACGGTTCCTATTCTCTGGGCGGCATTGCTTACGAATTCTATTTTGCCGACGATACCGTCGTCACTGTTGACCAACCATACACCGATACACTGAAATGCCCCGGCGATAGTGTACACGTAGCCTTTACCACCACCCAGCCTATGCAGGCGGGCAATGTATTCACACTGCAGTTATCAAACGCCTTTGGCAGCTTTGCTACACCCACAAACATCGGCACGCTGACAGGAACCACGAATGGTACTATTCATGGCAAACTGCCTAACGTTACACCTGGCACAGGCTACAGGGTGCGTATAACCAGCACTAACCCTGCACGCATATCGCAGGACAACGGGGTGGATATAAAAGTAGTGACCACGCTGGGCAGCATATTTGCCGGGAGCAACAGCCCCATATGCGAGGATGCGACGCTGAACCTGACGGCCAGCGGTGGCTTGCCTGTTACCACCTTTACCTGGAGTGGTCCCGGCTCTTATACTTCATCCTCGCAAAATCCTTCTATCACAGGCGCGCTGCCATCGCACTCGGGCGACTATATAGTTACTGCCCTGACGAACGGCTGCAGTGTGAAGGATACGGTGACGGTATTAGTGAAACCAAAACCTGCCGTACCTACTGCCAACAACAACGGCCCGGTATGCGAGGGTGCAAGCATCAACCTGACGGCTAACAGCACTACACCGGGCGCGCTCTATAACTGGACCGGACCTAACAGCTTTACGGCCGGCCAGCAAAATCCAACCATTGCTACAACTGTTCTTGCACATACAGGTACCTTTAGTGTAACTGCCAGCCTCAATGGTTGTACATCTGCGGCAGGCACAACTAACGTTACCATCAAACCATACCCCGCAGTACCAACAGCGGGCAATAACACACCCATATGCGCAGGCGCTAACCTGAACCTGACCGCTAACAGCAGCACTTCAGGCGTTACTTATTCGTGGACGGGACCTAATGGCTTTACATCGAATACACAAAATCCAACTATACCAGCCGCCACACCAAAAGACGCGGGCACTTACCAGGTAACTGCAACACTTAACGGTTGTACTTCAGCGGCTGCATCTACCGTGCCTGCTATCAATATCGTTTCGTCTATTGGTGGATGGGCAAGCCCGAGCGATACAGTGTGTGCGGGATCTACGGTAACATTTGTGGTAGTGCCCACCAATCCCGGTCCTACGCCAACATACCAGTGGTATAAAAATGGCGTGGCCATAAGCGGCGCCAACAGCACACTGTACGTGACGAGTGCAGTAATCGATGGTGACTCTTTTTATTGCCAGATGATAGCGCCTAATGTTTGCGCAAATACACTCAACCTGCACAGCAATGGCATCAAGATGCACGTATTGCCAATTACAACAACGCCATCTATAGATATCAGCTCTAACCCCAGTACACCACTGCCGGGACAAAACATTTTGTTCATGGCCAATGTGAGCAATGGCGGTTACAAACCTACCTTCCAGTGGCAGCGCAACGGACAGAACGTTGTTGGTGCGATACATGCCAACTGGAGTACCTCGGGCCTGCATCCTAACGACAAGATCAACTGCATAGTAGAAAGCAGCGACCCTTGCGCCACGCCAAAGAATGCCTATAGCGATACGATGGTGGTGAACTTCCCGACAGGCATTGAGGATATAAACAAAGGCGAGTCGAGCTTGTACCCCAATCCGAATAACGGGTCGTTTGTAGTGTATCTCCCTTCTGCCGGAGGATATGTGAGCATTGACGTTGTCAATACAGTGGGACAAAAGGTGTACTCGGTACCAATGGCTACCGGAACCAAACTGGAAGTGACCCTGCCGGCCTCTGTAGCTAATGGCGCTTATATGCTGAAGCTGACCACTAATGAGGGCGTGCAAAGCATACCATTTACAGTGAGCAGGTAATGCGAACCCGCATGTGTTCAACATGCTATAAATAAAACATTAAAGAAGTGAAGAACTATACTCTATTCCTGCTGGTCATGCTACTATCGGTGGCGGCGGGTGCGCAAACTTACTACCCGGTAACACACAACAGCGGACCCCAAACCATTGGCGGGCGCACTGTAACAGTAACTGGTATCAATGTCAGCAGTGTATTCCCGGCTTTCAACTGCGTAGGCCCATACCTGATAGGCAGCGGCGGCATCAATGGATATAAATTCGAGTTCAGTACTCCTGTATACAAAGTGCGGACAAACTTCGCCATCATGCATACCGGCGAAAATGTTCGCTTCTTCATCAACGGCTCGCAGTATATGCTTACACCAACAGACGTCAGTGCATTGCCTGTAAGCTGTTCGGGCATGGGTGGTACAGCCATAGCCCTATCGGGCGATCTTTCTTTCAATACTGCTGCCGGCGCCCACCAGGGTGCGCAGGTCAATATCAGTTCGCTCACCGCTATCGATTCTATACGGATCATGCACACGACAGGTGCAGGCGGCGGTTGCCTGATGGACTTCGCTTTTGCCGACGATACCACTATTACGATCACCCAACCTTATATCGATACCCTGAAGTGCCCCAGCGACAGCGTGCACGTGGCCTTTACGGTCAACCAGACTATGCAGGCGGGCAATGTGTTCACACTGCAGCTATCGAACGCCTTTGGCAGTTTTGCTACACCGGTAACTATCGGCACACTCACTGCTACCACCAGTGGCATCATTCATGGCAAACTACCTAACGTAACGCCCGGCACGGGCTACAGGGTGCGCATAGTGAGCACCAACCCCGCACGCGCATCGCAGGACAATGGTATAAATATAAAAGTGGTGAACACGCTGGGCAGCGTGCTGGCTACCAGCAATAGTCCTATATGCGAGGATGGCACGCTCAACCTGTCGGCTAGCGGCAGCCTGCCCAATACTACCTATGGGTGGACGGGACCGAACTCTTATACATCGGCTATACAAAATCCAACTATTGCAAGCGCGCAGCCCACACAGTCGGGCGACTATATAGTAACCGCGTCGCTGAACGGCTGCAGTGTAAAGGATACAGTGACGGTATTGGTTAAACCAAAACCCGCAGTACCTACGGCCAACAACAATGGTCCTGTATGCGAAGGGGCGAGCATCAACCTGACTTCCAACAGCACAACACCAGGTGCGCTGTATAACTGGACAGGACCTAACAGCTTTACTGCGAGCCAGCAAAACCCGACTATCGCAACAACAGTATTAGCACATACCGGCACATATAGTGTAACTGCCAGCCTCAATGGTTGCACATCAGCAGCAGGCACAACTAACGTAACCATCAAGCCATATCCTGCAGTACCAACAGCGGGCAACAACACACCCATCTGCGCAGGCGCTAACCTGAACCTGACTGCCAACAGCAGTACTTCAGGCGTTACTTATTCGTGGACGGGACCGAATGGCTTTACATCTGCTACACAGAATCCAACTATAAATGCAGCAGGGCCAAACGACGCAGGCACCTACCAGGTAACTGCGACGCTTAACGGTTGTACTTCAGCGGCGGGATCAACTGTGCCTGTTATCAATATTGTTTCTTCTATTGGCGGCTGGGCGAGCCCTAGTGATACAGTGTGCGCGGGTTCCACAGTGACCTTTGTGGTAGTGCCGACCAATCCCGGTCCTACGCCAACATACCAGTGGTATAAAAATGGCGCGGCCATCAGCGGTGCCAATAGCACACTGTATGTAACGAGTGCAGTAGCAGACGGCGATTCGTTCTACTGCCAGATGATAGCACCGAATGTTTGTGCTAATACGTTGAACCTTTATAGCAATGGTATCAAGATGCATGTGCTGCCTATTACCACCACGCCGTCTATCGATATCAGCTCCAATCCATCAGCACCATTGCCGGGACAGAACATTTTGTTTATAGCGAACGTGAGCAATGGTGGTTACAAACCCACCTTCCAGTGGCAGCGCAACGGCCAGAACGTTACTGGTGCCATACACGCTAACTGGAGCACATCTGGCCTGCACCCTAATGATAAGATCAACTGCATAGTAGAAAGCAGCGACCCTTGCGCCACACCAAAGGCAGCTTACAGCGATACCATGGTGGTGAACTTCCCGACGGGTATCAATGACATGAATAAAGGCGAATTGAGTTTGTACCCGAATCCGAATAACGGATCGTTTGTTGTGTATCTCCCTTCAGCCGGTGGACATGTGCGCATCGATGTTGTGAATGCTGTGGGACAAAAAGTATACACGGTCCCAATGGCTGCAGGAACCAAAATGGAAGTGACCTTGCCGGCTTCAGTAGCCAATGGCGCTTATATGCTGAAGCTGACCACAAACAATGGAGTGCAGACGATACCATTTACAGTAAACAGGTAGTAATTGTTGCATTTACAATAATTATTATCTTTAGTATCCCATTACCCAACCTACTACTCTATGAAGTACTTGTTGCCCATGGTGCTGTTGCTGGCACCCATCTTCGGTTATGCTCAACACCCGAACATTGTAGTTAATCCGGGGTTTGAGCAGTACAATTCTTGTCCTGTTTATGGCGTTTATAACCTAACAACACTTTGCACTAACTGGCGAATGTACAATGGGTACATGGTCGAGTATTACAACACCTGTTCCTCCTGGTTGGACCAAGATATTCCAACAAACTGCTTTGGCTATCAACAAACTGTTGCGGGAGACGCGTACATTGGCATATACGAGCATTACTACAATCCCTCTTCTCCAACCGACTTAAAGGCATACGCCGCCGGCTATATGGCCCCCATGCAAGCGGGAGCAGCCTACGAGGTAACCATCCACGTTTCACTTTCAGACTATTCAGGCTGCGCCACAGATGATCTCGGTGTCTTCTTCTACGACTCAGGACCATCAACTGTGCCAACATCCGGCAAGCTCAATGTCGCTCCGCATGTATCATACAGCAATTACGGCATCATCAGCGATAAAATAAACTGGACCAAACTCAGAGGCTTTTTTGTAGCCGACTCAGCCTACGACAATATTGTGATCGGCGGATTTCCCGGTGCCACACCTATCACACCGCTTGTTATCTCAACAAATTATCACTGCAACTATTATGTCGACTCAGTTTTAGTGAGATTAAGAGATACACTGTATATCGACTACAGAGATTCAATGATATGTGGCACAGATAGCTTTATGGTTCCTTACAATGCTTACTCAGGCTTTTTCCATGCGGGCAATGTATTTACCGTGCAGTTGTCTGATGCTAACGGAAGTTTTGCCAACCCGATCAACATCGGCTCAAAGACTGATACCGTCTCCGGTAATATTAAGGCTGGCTTACCCGCAACAATTACTCCGGGGTTAGGTTATAGGATGCGCGTAATTTCCAGTAATGGCGTCCATGTATCCGAAGACAATGGCAAGAATATTTCCATAGGGATGATTAGCCCCGCCAAGCCTGTAGCAACAAGTAACACACCAGTATGTTCGGGCAACACGATCAACCTCTATGCATCCACTACCTCTACAGGCATTACCGGTTGGAAATGGAAGGGTCCCAATTTTTCTGCAGCTTCTCAAAACACCTCTCTTGCCAGTGCCCAGTTGGCAGATAGCGGCGAGTATGTAGTTACTGTATTCAAGTATGGGTGCCTTGCGCGCGATACAGAATTTGTTACGATCAAACAGTCGCCACCTGCGATAAACGCAATCAGCAACAATCCTGTATGTGCTACTGATTCAATAAAGCTAAACGTAACCAACGTAGCCAACGTGGTATACGGTTGGACAGGGCCTAACAGTTATTCGTCATCATTGCAAAGGCCGGTAATTACTCCAGCCAGTGCCTCTCATAGTGGCACCTATACTGTAACGGCAACAGCGGGTAATGGCTGCGCAGTATCATCTGCCGTTATTGTAACGGTACAACCGATGCCGGCAATACCAAGCGCTACAAACAATGGCCCGGTATGCAGTGGCGATAGTCTTAAACTTTTTTGCAGTACTACGACTGCGGGTGTTACTTATGGATGGACAGGACCCGGCAGTTATAATTCGACCCTGCAAAATGCTGCGAGAGCCAATACTACTGTAGCTCATTCGGGAGTATACACATTGACAACTAACCTGAATGGCTGCAAACAGTCCGATACTACACAAGTAACCGTCAACCTGTCGCCGGCCAAACCAGTAGCCGCTAACAGCGGACCGGTTTGCGAAGGAGTTTCATTTAATCTTTCGGCTAGCAACCTTACAGTAGGCGCAACATATTCATGGGCGGGCCCGGCAAGCTATACAGCCAACACTGCAAACGCCAGCAGAACAAGTACAATACCTGCACACAGTGGCAACTACATAGTAACTGCCAACATGAATGGATGCGACAGGAAAGACACCACGGCTGTAACAGTAAAACCATTGCCGGCTATTCCTGCACTTACAAGCAACAGTCCGCTTTGCCCCGGCGACAGCATGGGGTTGACAGCAACAAGTACCGCAGGTGCAGTTTACCAGTGGACTGGTCCCGGAGGTTATACAACGATACAGCAAAACCCGTACAGGCTAAATGTGAACACTTCGTATTCGGGAAGCTACAGTGTTACTGCCACGCTTAATGGCTGTAGTAGTTCAAACACTACCACGGTACTTGTCAATCCGACACCGGCTACACCTGTGGCTACCAGCAATAGTCCTGTATGTCCTAACACACCGATCAACCTTTTCGCGAATAACGTTTCAGGTGCCACTTATAACTGGACCGGCCCGTTATCTTATTCTGCTGCACAACAAAATCCTGCTATCAACAACGCAACTTTATCGCAAGCCGGCACCTATTCGGTTACAGCTACCGTAAATGGATGCGTATCCCAGGCGGGCACAACAAACGTTGCGGTCGCCACGCCGCCGGCAACCTACACGGCTGGCAGTAACAGCCCCGTATGTGCAGGGGGTACACTCAATCTGAGCGTAACCAACATGCCCGGTGCGGTCTTTACGTGGAGCGGGCCAAATGGCTTTGCAGCTACAACACAAAACCCTTCGATAGCGCCCGTACCATTGAATGCGGGTGGAATCTATTCTGTGTACGCTACTTTGAATAGTTGTCAATATGCTACTGTAACGACCAACATTACCGTCAACAACGTCTCCTCCCTCGGCGTCTACCCCAGTCCCAACGATACGTTGTGCATCAATAACGCCAACGCAAATTTCGTAGCAGTGCCCTTCAACGCAGGCACAGCGCCGCAATACCAGTGGTATAAGAATAACACACTCATTGGCGGTGCAACAACCATCTCTTACCCTGCTACCGGCATTGCAGACGGCGATAGTTTCTATTGCCGGATGACGGTGACGGGCCTTTGTGCTGATCCGCTGGTGCTGTATAGTAATAAGGTGGGCATGACGGTGCTGCCACTTACTGTGGGTCCTACTGTAACGATAACAGCGGATCCCGGTACATTACTCAGTCCATGGCAGCTGGTGAAGTTCACGGCTGTGGCTACCAATGCAGGCACGCTGCCCAAATACCAGTGGAAACGCAACGGGCAGGATGTGATAGGCGCCACCAGCAATGTATGGAGCGCTAATAATCTTTCGAACGGAGATACCATTAGCTGCGTAGTAACCAGCGGGGTCTGGTGCGCTTCGCCTGCCAGCAATACGAGCAACAGGATGGTGGTGAATATCAAGACCGGCATCTCGGATATTGATGCCGACAGGAAACTGGATTTATACCCGAACCCTAATAACGGGTCGTTTGTTGTGTACATTCCCCTTGCCCTCTCTCGTGGGGGACATGTGAGCGCCGATGTTGTCGACGCGCTGGGAAGGACTGTTTATAGCGACCGGTCGCAGCCTGTAGAGAACAGGTTAGAGATCGCCCTGCCGGCTTCTGTGGCCAATGGGGTGTATATGCTGAAGCTGCAGGCTGATGGCGTGGTGTACCATGCCCGGTTTACGGTGAGCAGGTAGAAAATAACCATATAACGAATGAATACCCGGTCCGGGGCCCCTTTGGCGGCCCCGGATTGCGTTTTTAGGGGATAAATGCTTAATTTAAAGGGGTTAATCGGCACACAATGAAGCAATTATTACCCATCAGTTTATTTATTGCATTGCCCTGGCTGTTGCAGGCCGCTCCTGCATCGGGAGGCAAAAAACTGCAGGAGGCGCCTTTGTCCTTCATCGAGAACAAGGGGCAGATAACCGGCAGTAATAAAAAGCCACGCACAGACATAGACCTGAAGCTGGAAGCGGCAGGTGTGCGCATATTCATAGGCGACGGGCAGGTGCACTATATGTGGAAGAAAACAGCCACGCCTCAACGCACCGAAGACAAGACAGGCAAGATCACGCCAGCTACCTTCGAGACCTACCGCATGGATGTAGAACTGGTGGGGGCTAATAAGAACGCTGTAATCGTAAAAGAGCAGCAGCAACCATACTACGAGAATTACTACGTGCCACAATGCCCGGAGGGCGTTACCGCCCACAGCTTCGGCAAGGTGACCTATAAGAACGTGTACCCAAACATTGACTGGGTGCTGTATGCCAGCAACAACCAACTGAAGTACGACTTTATAGTACGCCCCGGCGGCAAGGCCAGCGATATCAGGCTGCGCTACAAAGGCGCCACAGAGCTGAGCATGAAAGACGGCGCGGTGACCGCACGCACCCCCCTGGGCAGCGTGACGGAGAAGAAACCATACAGCTACGATGCAGTGACGAAGAAAGAACTGCCATCGTCGTTCATAGTAAAGAACAACGAGCTGCGCTTTGCCGTGGCGGCTTCAGAGAACACGGTAGTGATAGACCCCGTGCTGGCATGGGGTACCTACTACGGCGAGGCCGGCATGGATGACTATGGAGAAGCAGTAGCAACTGATACGGCAGGCAACGTGTTCCTCGCGGGCTATACTTATAGCGACGATGATATCACTGATCCTTTTAATCCATCATTCCAGCAAATCCTGCAGGGAACGATAGATGCATTTATCGTAAAACTGAACCGCGACGGACAACGCGCGTGGGCTACTTACTATGGCGGTCTCGGCGATGAGTTCTGTAACGATGCACTGACCAACCAGGCCGGTGAAATATACATCTGCGGTAAGTCCAACAGTCTATCGGGTCTTGCCTTCCCTCCATGGGTACACCAGACCAGCAACCAGGGCGGCGATGATGCCTTCCTGGCCAGGTTCAATGCAGGCGGCCAGATAGTATGGGGTACTTTTTATGGTGGCAACGGTGATGAAACCTGCGAACGGATGGCGATAGACGCCGCCGGCGAAGTGTACATCACCGGAAGGACCGCCAGCAACAACAAGATCCATTACACCTCGGGTTTTAAAAGCGCTTATAGCGGCGGCGGTGGCGATGCCTATGTTGCAAAATTCAGTACATCGGGCACGGTGCTTTGGGGCACCTACTTTGGCGACGTAGCCCTGGACTGGGGCCACGCCATTGCGGTAGATGCCAACAACGATGTATTCATGACAGGCGAAACATGGTCGTTGAACCTTTATTGCACACCCGATGCGGAGCTGGATACACTTATCTACAACCCACAACCCCCACCCAGCCCGCCGCCACCACCAACAGACATAAGCAATTCATTCATTGTAAAGTTCTCCCCTTATGGCGTGGTGTTGTACAGCTCCTACCACGACGGCTGGGATGGCAGCACTGATGTCACTTCACGACCGTCAGACCTTTGCGCCGACAGCAAGGGCAATGTGTATATGGTTACGGATGTGGGCAAGACAACCCTGAAATTCAATAACCAGGGTAAATTTCAGTGGGTAAAAAGCCTGGGTGGAAATAACATTGTTGCAGACAACGAAGACAACATATACCTGGCAGGTTCTGTGGCTCACCTTACGCCCACTTATTCTACGCCGGGTAGTTACCAGTTCAATCCCGGCGGTGGTTGGGATGGTTACCTCCTCAAGCTGGACCCTACAGGTAACCAAACCTGGGGCAGCTACTACGGCGGCGCCAACCACGACTACATAAAAGGCCTGGCGCTAGACAGGAGAAACAAACTGTATGTGTGCGGCAATACCAACAGTCCCAGCGGTATCACTACCCCCGGCACGCACCGCGACACATGGACGACCATTGGCTATGCTACTACCGACGCCTTCATTGCTAAATGGCACGATTCCATTGCTACCCTCGAGCCGTTCACCGATACGATTGTTTGTCCTCCGGATTCTATAGAGCTGGCCTACGTAGCCGAGGTGCAATTCGGTGCGACCAACACTTTTTACCTGCAACTTTCGGATGCTAATGGCAGCTTTACCAATCCTGCCACTATCGGTTCTTTTTACTCCAACCAAAGCGGCACGATAAAAGGCGGCATACCAGCGAACATCACACCGGGCAATGGTTACCGCCTGCGCATTGTGTCATCATCGCCAGTATATACTACACCAGACAATGGCAAGAACATACGCATACTGGAAAAGGCGAAACCTGTTATTACGGGCAACCTGCAAGTATGTACCAATGATTCTATCAACCTGACAGCTACGAGCACTACACCAAGTGTACTGTTCACATGGAGCCTGCCGGGCGGCATTGGTCAAACGGGAGCATCGGTAAAAATTGGTCATGCGACAGAGACACACGCCGGCCGTTATGTGGTGACTGCAGACAACTTTGGCTGCGGCAGCGAAGACAGTGTTGAGGTGATCATTAATCCACGCCCTTATGTAACTAAGTTAACCTACAAAGGCCCTATATGCGAAGGCTCGAACCTGGCCATGACCGTTGAAGGCAGTATGCCGGATGTAAGCTACAAATGGGTAGGTCCTAATGGTTATACGTCGACCGAGCAATCGCCGACTATTACGGGTGTCACTCAAGCTAATATTGGTTTGTACTATGCCTTTATGACCTCAGACAAGGGTTGCGTTTCAGACTCGAACTCCCTGAACGTGGATATCATAAAACTGGAAGCCAACATCAAAGAAATAGAACTGCGCACACCGGGCGATACCATCAAGTTTGAAGGATCGGCCAACAGGGATGGCGTAACATGGAGCTGGACCGGCCCCGGCGGCTTTGTATCGACACTGCAAAATCCGTTGCTGGAAGACATTGGTGTTGACCAGCGCGGTGATTATTTCCTCACCGTATCGAAAGACGGCTGTACTGCTAGCGCCAGTACACATGTTCGTGTAACGGAGGAGATCAGCTTCGAGCTATTCCCTAATCCTAACAAAGGCAGCTTTACCGTAAAGGGCAATACTGAAAAAGACCAGGTGGTGAACCTTGATGTGGTGGACGCGATGGGCAAATCCATCTACCGCGACCAGGTAAAGGCATTCAGAAAACATTTCAATAAGACGATCAATATGCCGGTAGAACCCGCAGCCGGCGTGTACATACTGCGCCTCGATGTAGGCGGTAAAAACAGCGATGTGAAGTTTGTGATAAGCGAGTAAATGAAACACTAACTAAAAAAAAGCCACCTTTGACAAGGTGGCTTTTTTTTGTTTTAAGCTAAATATCGATATAGCTTTCGAAGGAATATTTTTTAAACCCCGACGGCATTAACGATGTGTCGAAACGTTGTTTTTTTATCCATTCTTTAATGATTGATCGCACCTGTTTTGCAGAGTACTTATAGAAATGCTTATCCCAGTCTTTGTCTTCTGTCATAAAGTAAATCTCTGAAAATTCGCAGCGGCCCGACGAGTCTATGACCATGCTTGTAATGTGCACTCCCAGCTTTTCGTTGGCGTTATACCTACCTAAATTCGTAAATAGCTTTCCCAACTCTATCTCGATACTATCACCATTTACCAATTGTGGTAAATCCATTATGCCAGGCCAGTCGATCTCCTTTGTGTCTTTTCTCCTTGTCGACGCGGGCAAAATCTCCATCTTCGATTGATCAAAGACACGACGCCGCGTCATCTCCTGTTTTGAAGAAAGATGGACTTCCAATATCATTCCCAGTTTGGTTAAGATGCGTAAGGTATCTCCACGCATTGATATGGCGTTTTCCTCGACCTGCTTCAATCGTTGATATAGACTGAATGAATCACAGGCCGATCTGCATTCAGCGCAGTCGTCGTTGTCGATTTCACTTGTATCACAACTGGCCAACACCTGTTCGCTCCATGTTTCCCTACACGCTTCGCACCCAAATTGAACACCTGTTCGCATTTCTTCAGGCCAGTCGACATAGTATGACCATTCAAAAGCCCCTTCTTCAGGGAAGGGAACTTTACCTATTATTTCCGGCATACTGTATCTATGGTAAAGCTTACCATTTTCATATATCTCAATACCCGAGTGATCGCGTACTTCTGCCGGCGTTCCCCGATGAGAGTCAGTTGCACTATAAACAACTGCTAAATACTTGCCATCATTGCTGGCGAAAACCGGTGCGTCAAAGTACCTGTCTATCTTATAAAGCAATTGTCCTGCACTGTAAACTCGTGTTTCACCCAATGATGGCTCCCATGCGTAAGGATTATAGGGCACAGCGTCTACAACTATATCAGTTTCGCTGGAAAACACCTTATACGGGTGAACAGGTGACCACGATGTTGCGCGAGCAACATTAAAACAAACGGATATGAGTAAAAGAAGTGTTGCAAACAAGCGTCTCACACCACTAAAATAGTCGATCGCTCCAACAACTATGTCATAACATCGCTAATTCAAAATACGAAAGCCACCCTTGACAGGGTGGCTTTCTTGTTCTCGTTCATGCGTGTGACTTACA
Source organism: Polluticoccus soli (assembly GCF_029269745.1). Lineage (NCBI taxonomy): Bacteria > Pseudomonadati > Bacteroidota > Chitinophagia > Chitinophagales > Chitinophagaceae > Polluticoccus > Polluticoccus soli. The sequence continues at coordinate 226,799 of NZ_JARJHT010000003.1, forward strand.
CAGTCTTTATCTCCAGCTCTACCGAGCCGTAGTTGTTGTAGTAGTACCCCTCGGTGTCGTTGGCAAAGAAAGATAGGAAACCATCTTTCTCTATCTCTATTGTGCGCCCCGTACCGATCTTGAATCCTGTCTTCACGTCATCGTTGTAGCAGCCGCAAAGCGCAAAACATTTTACACCACGTACCCGCAAACCTGCTATCCAGGCCAGGGGGTTAAAAAATCCGTTGGGCGAGCTCTTGAAGAAAAGGTCTTTCCAACGCTGTGACCTGTCGCAGGCAAATTCGATCTTCTGTCCGGCCGTCACCGGGAGCTTGAAGCCGGAGAACGGCTCGCGCGAATCGATCTTTATTTTAATTACTTTTGACATAGTACCGGGTATTTAATGCCCCCCTTTGCAGGGGGACATCTAAGTTAACCATTATTCTTTTTTCGTAATAGTTTCCACGGCTGGCATTGTCACGTTCACCAAAGCCGCTTCTTCGGCAGCAGGGTGAACCAGCGGTATGTTGCACCAGTTGTACAAGAACCTGCGGCCATTTTCATACAGCAGTCCGCGCACAACGGTTTGCAGCATTTGCAGGTCTGGCTCTGTGTTCATGCTGCGCTGTGTACCGTTTGTACCGGGCAGCAGCGCACCAACTCCATGTTCCTGGTCATAAGCGCGTTCAGCAACCGGCAGCCAGCGCATCAGTGTGCTTTCCAGCGCCGGGCGCAGCGTGCAGTCTTCAGCCAGTTGTACCGGGTTCACCAGTCCATCAAAGTCGCTGCCGATGGTGATGTACTTCCACGCATCCGTCATGCCCATACGTTTGCCCACCGCCAGTATGTGGACGATATTGAACGCGAGCGCCAGTGGCTGGCGGGTGTCTTTGCCTGGTATCAGCGCTTCTTCAGCACCACGTACTTCTGCCAGCGCAGTGTTGGTATCGGTACCGCGACCAAATGCCCAGTTGTATTCATTCACGCTGAGGTACTCGGCGTGTTCGCCACTCAGTAGCTGCGCTACCCTGCTTTCAAAACCAAGTATGCGCACATCGAGGCTCACGCCAATCATGCCCTTGCTTTCTATCACTTCTTCTATGTCTTCGTCCATCAGGTTAATGCTCCACGGGTTGTAGTGGTACTGGTCTTTGACAATGAGATTGCCATAGGTACCGCATTTCTGTGGTTCTGTCACTACCTCATTCACCCGTACGCCTTCTTTGGTTGCCGGCGCAGCATGTGCTTTGGCCAACTTCCATTCATTGAGCGTGTAACCGGTAACACCCACATGCGATGCAACGATAGGATGCGTATAGCCTTTCTCCCTGCGATAGTCGTAGAAATCCATGCGGCTCTTCAGGCTCATGTGCTTGGTGTCTATCAGCACAGGCGTTGGATTACCATCAGCAGTCAGCTCGTATGCTGCAGTGATGAAATCTTTGCCCTCCTGCTCCAATCCGTAGCCTTGCGGATAGAAAGCTGCGTGGTTCAGCATCTTCATACCAAAGGCATGGTTGGCCAGCAGTTGCTGATCGATATGTGTGAGGTGTGTGAGCGTAACGTAAAGCAGATCGAGGTCTTCTTTCCAAAGCGCAGCGTGCAGGCGCCTCAGGCTTTCGGCCGAGCGTGCCTGCGTTGTGGTGAGTGGCTTGCAGAAGTCTTTCCAAAGTTCATCGTCTGCGGTACCGGGTTTGCCTGTATCGGCATAGCCTTTCTTAGCCACATAGTCGCGACAGAGGTTATGCCCGCCTTCTATACCCAGCGCGAAGATGATATCGTTGTCACCGATGGTTGTCTTTTGCTTGCGCGAAAGGAACTTGACCGGATGGTTGCCATTCTCACTAAGTGCCACAAGGTTACGATACATGCTCAGCTCGTGCAGGAACATGCGGTAGTAAGACGTCTTGCTTTCGCGCACGTTGCTGAAGTAACGCAAATCGAGCGGACGGGTGATATTGGATTGCAGGATGGCGCCAAAGCCTTTGCGACTGTCGGCAAAACCAAACTCCAATGCCACAATATTAGCCACACCCAGCAGCACGTTACCTTTTTGCAACTGTGTTACGCTCGACTGGCTACCCAGTATGTTGAGGAACATGCTGTCTATTTTTTCCAGCAGGTAGTTCTTCAGGTCAAGGTTGTTCTCCAGCTCGCTGAGCGGAACGGCACTGGGGTAATTGTCTTCCCAGTTGCACAGCATTTGTTTGAACAGTGGGTGAAAATGAAAATCGAAATATTTATTGTTTGGCATAGTGTTGTTTTTTAAATGATGATGGATCGTTGGGATTACTGAATATTCATTTTCACCTTAGTCGTATTTCACGGGGTTACGGAAGCTGCCGAAATAAGCTTCGAGCACGGTTTGCTTCGCGTCTTCCGTCAGCGTGGTTACGGCAGACTCAGTCGCATTGCGTGATACCGCAGTGCCGGTCAATGCACCCATGGCCAGTTGCGCACGTTCTGTCAAAGGCTGCTGGCCAACAGTCGACTCTGCACCGGTTACGGTCAGGCTGAGTGCTTCCCATATCTTAGCCACAGCTTCGGTCACACCAAGATCCCACGACGGAGAGATGTCTACATTCTCGTAAGCGTATTTCAACGTAACAGCTGCAGGCAGCGGTGTAGCCAGGAGCTTGTTGATGTCAAGCACGCCAGCGCCATAGTTCTCACGCTCCCACTGCGACCATCTTGCATCGTACTGCTGCACGCTTTTGTGCAGGCAGTAACGGAAGGCCTCCACTATCTGCCATGGCTTATCATACTGTTTGTTCAATTCGTCGAGGTGTTTGGCTTTCCACAACATAGCTGCCGATGCCACATGCGGTGTAGCATAACTGGTACCACTACCAAAGCGCATGGTCTCTGACTTGCCATTATACGTGGGCACATATACATCTTCGCCCGGTGCAGCTACATCGACTTCAGGTCCGCGGCAGCTACCACTCCATGGACGGAAGTCCGGATTAACCGCAGCCACGGCAATAGTGCCGGGATACACAGCTGGCGCTATTACCACCTTCACCTGGTTGCCGGCGGCGCATACCCAGATCACACCTTTGTCGTACACGTCTTTGGCCATAGCTTCTATCATAGGCCGTGGATAGCTACCCATGCACATGAACATGACATCGGCATTGTTGTTGACAGCGCGTCGTGCACCTTCCACCATATCGTGAGCCGCGCCTATCAGTATTACGGAGTTCGCTACGCGGTACGGTACCAGTTGGATCAGCGGAGCATCACCCACCGTAAGTATACCGCGGTTGCCATCACATTTCTTCGGATCCTGAGATATCCTGCTACCTACCACAAGACTGGCAGTGCGCGTACCATGACCCGGCATGCGTCCTACACGGTTGCTCATGCGGTCGGCTGCGTCGCTGTCTTCGTTCACGGTATCATAGTCGCGCTCAAAGTCGTAGCCGTTGGCGTTCTTACTATGAGTAGTATAGCCTGTATCCAGCTGAACGAGTCGCAGCTTCTTCAGGTTATCCTGTATCTTATCAAAGCCCTTGATTTTATGGATGTCTATTGCATTTATTGCTTTCCAGTTCCATGAACGGTGCAGGCGCGGGTCGGCATTTGCTATCAGGTCTTTACCCCAGTGCGATTCTTTCCACCTGGCTTTGAACTCTGCCCAGTTCTTTTCATCGCTGTCATCGCCACCAAAGAAACTTTCGTGCGCTGCCCTTGGTTTTTCTTCCGGCGCATCGATGTATGTTTTAGACGGCAGATCGGGCACACACTTCTCTACCTGTGGCAGCGCTTCAAACTCAGCGGCCTGTTTCCATGGGTCGAGGTTGCTGTTGACAGTTATATAGTAATGCCTGCGCAGTTGCGGATCGGTGCTGAATGGCAGCAGGCGCTCAGACGATACCAGGTTTGGAATGAGTGCCTCTTTATGATCTTCCCAGCTCTCCTGCATGCCGGGACGAGCAGAGATCACGATATCGAAATACTGCTCTCTGGCAGGTGTGGTGTTATTGTTTTTTGGTTGTTCCATGTTTTGTGGCTTTGGGGTAGATGCTGTTGGAGTTGAAGTAGTATTGGTGGTAGTAGTGCGTTTGCTTTCCTGCGGAGCTGTATTATCCGGCATGGTGTGCAGCTGCACCAGTCCGCGACGGATGTCTTCCATATGTGCAGGCAGCGGCATGCCGGCGATGGTGCGCAGTATGCTGCTGACGCGGATGCCCTCATTTCCCAGCCAGTCTATCGTGTCATCGCTGTCGCTGTCTTGAACAGGTGTGCCGTCTTTGCGCAGCCAGTTGCCTTGTGCATCTTTGCGCGGCACTCCGGAATGGTGCAAGCCAACTATCTCACCTGTGCCCAGACCTACCACCATACTGCCCGATGAACCCGGTTGTGTGTCTGATTCGTACACGATGAAGTCGCCTTGTATGGTGAGCAGGCGGATGTCTTTCAGCACTATCTTTTTATAGTCGCCTTGCGGGTGTTGTATCACCACGCAGTTCTCGCCTTCCAGTATCTTGCCCTGTCCGCCATCCAGCGGTACGTGTTTGAATTCAGACAGTGGCACGCCTTCAAATGACACAGGGTCTACTGCCACAATGCTGAAGTCGAGGCCGCTGTTGGGATCGTTGGGTTGCTTCTCTATATCCGAGGTCATAAAGAACCTGTCGGGACGAAGCTTAAAGGTTACATCTTCGGACGGGCGGCTTTGTTCATCCAGCTCGTAGCGGAACTTGGCAGTAGCACCCGCTGCGGCCTGTACATTTTCCAGCACGTGGTGGTTGGTGATGATCAGGTCGGGACTGATAAGAAAGCCCGTACCATAAGCAGTACTGCCAAAGGGCATCGGTATTTCAATGCGGCAAACAGCTTCGCCCAGGCGGGTGATCTTTCTTACAATGCAGATGTCCTGGAAATCGGCGATACCGTTGATGCGCTCCAGCGCTTTGTCTGCCTGGTTGAGACCTTCGCGGGCAAGGCGCTTTTTGATGCGGCCTTCGTTCTGCGGTATGTCTGTGAGTTTGATCTTTCCCTCGCGGGCATCCTGTACGCTTTGACGCATTTGCTCGATGTCGGTTTGGGAGTGGGAGTAACGGTCGGAGGCGTTGTCGTACGCCTCGTACATACGTTCAATGTTCATGAATGGTGATTTATCGTGGTGAGAGATTGAATTTCGGACTTGGGTGGACTACGAGCGCAGCCTATGGAACGGTAAAATGAAACCTGAGGGCGCGGATTCCCTTATATATGCAATGCCAGCCGGCGGGTAGCGTATGGTTAATCATGGTGACGATAATTTTAGGGCGGATAGTAAATATAACACAAATGCCCTATAAAATCAATGGCGATCTTACAGAAGTAACGATAAATTGAAATGAAAAAGCCGCCACTGGGGCGGCTTTCGCGTATAACTTAATGAAAATTAGAACTCTGCATTCTTTGGTGTGCGTGGGAAAGGAATCACGTCGCGGATGTTGGTCATGCCGGTAACGAACAGTACAATACGCTCAAAACCCAGCCCGAAGCCGGCATGCGGCACGGTACCGAAACGACGTGTATCCAGGAACCAGTACAATTCTTCTGTGGGAACGCCCATTTCCTGCATGCGTTTCTCCAGCATGTCGAGGCGTTCTTCCCTTTGCGATCCGCCTACTATCTCACCAATACCCGGAGCAAGGATATCCATCGCAGCAACTGTCTTGCCATCATCGTTCATGCGCATGTAGAACGACTTGATGTCTTTAGGATAGTCAGTAACGATAACCGGTTTTTTGAAGTGCTTTTCTACCAGGTAGCGCTCATGTTCGCTCTGCATGTCAATACCCCACTTCACCTCGTACTGGAATTTTTTCTTCTTGTATGCAGGCGAATTCAATAGTATGTCGATAGCCTCTGTATAGGTGATGCGCTCGAAGCTGTTGTTTACAACGAACTCCAGTTTCTCGATCAGGCCCATTTCATGACGCTCGGCTACAGGCTTTTGTTTGTCTTCGTCAGCAAGGCGTTGTGCGAGGAACTCGAGGTCTTCGCGGTTGTTGTCGAGTGCGTATTTGATGATGTAGCGTACAAAGTCCTCAGCGAGGTCCATGTTGTCAACGAGGTCGTTGAAAGCAACTTCTGGTTCGATCATCCAGAACTCGGCAAGGTGGCGCGCGGTGTTTGAGTTCTCGGCACGGAAGGTAGGACCGAACGTGTAGATCTCGCCCAGCGCAGTAGCACCCAGCTCGCCTTCCAGCTGACCGCTCACGGTCAGGTTGGTGCTGCGGCCAAAGAAGTCTTCAGCAAAATCGATAGTGCCGTCTTCTTTGCGCGGCGGGTTATCGAAAGGCAGTGTCGTTACACGGAACATCTCGCCTGCACCCTCAGCATCAGATGCTGTAACAATTGGTGTATGCAGGTAAAAGAAACCACGATCGTTGAAGAACTTATGTACCGCAAATGCCAGTGAGTGACGCACGCGGAACACGGCTCCAAACGTATTTGTGCGGAAACGCAGGTGCGCTATCTCGCGCAGGTATTCCAGGCTGGGACGGTTCTTCAGCTGCAGCGGGTATTGTTCATTATCACATTCGCCCAGTATCTCCAGGTTGGTAGCTTTAATTTCAACCTTTTGTCCCTTACCCTGCGATTGTACCACGGTACCATCAACACTAATGCTGGCACCGGTAGTGATCTTTTTCAGCAGATCCTCCGCCATATTTTCAAAGTCGATAACCACCTGCAGGTTATTGAGGCAAGAACCGTCATTCAGGGCAATGAACTGGTTGTTGCGGAATGAGCGAACCCATCCTTTTACGGTTACCTGGAAATCATACTTCTCAGTATTCAGTATCTCTTTGATCTTGATGCGTGGCATGTCTGCGGTTTAATTAGTTGGGTTGATCAAGTCAACCAAGGGTGCAAAGAAACTATAAAACAAGGAAATTGGGAAACTGGCAAAAGCAGTTGAAACTGACAAACATTCGGTATCAAGACAAAATATACAGCTCAGCAATTGACACATAACATGTTATTAATATGTTATTGAGGCCCAAACATTTGATGATCCATAATACAGATTCTAGTTTTACTTAATTTCTAGAATATGTTCACCAACAGTATTTACAGCTTTATCCGTTCAATGCGCATGCCCTTCGACAACATGGGCAAAGTTGGACGCCTTTTCGTCTCAGTGCTTTTCCTGGTAGCCGGAATAAGCTCACTATATGTAGGCATAACGGCTAGTTATCCTATCATCACCGTTGGAGCAGTGTTGTTGTGCTTCATCAGTGTTATACTGGCCATTCCTGGGAGGAAAGGAAGGTAGCGGGGAGTCCTACTATAGGCTCCAAGAAGACATAGGCATTCGGAGGTCAACTGTTTAGATACTGAACATCGAACTTTCCAACGGCCTGCTCGAAAGCACAACACAAGTATGATTCAAAATTTCGTCATAGGCTATCTGATTACCTGACTCGTTGTATAAATGGTAGCCTATCCTCTCGAGAAACAATACGAACTTTTGTTTGTCAACTCCAAAATCCGCCAACATAGACTTGTGAATTTCAACCAAAACAATACAATCATTCTGTTGTAGCGTTTTAGTCATACCCTCAAGCGCAAAAAATTCTGCCCCTTCAACATCGACCTTAATTACATTAGGTGTTACGTTGTTTTCCTTGCAAAAAACGTCTACTGTAGTTGCTTTAACTGAAATTGCGCCCTGCTCTGGACTACGAAGTATATTATTTATCGTGTGTGTCGTCCTGTTTGTAAAAAAAATATCGCCGACACCATTGCTAATGGCTAGATTATTTGCAATTACAGCAGCATTGCCATCTTGCACCCTTGCATTATCCGCAAGCATTACGAATGTTGACGGAACTGGCTCAAACGAGTAAATTTTTGTTCTTGGCTTCATAGCCTTCGCCAGTAAAACCGATATTATTCCAACATTAGCTCCGATATCAAACACGACTGAAGCATTGGCTACCAGATTTTTTAGGATTTTATAAGGCGTTTCGTCAATAACGCTATTTACTCCCCGTGCGATATGAGCGGATACGCGATATTTTTCGTCGTTTATTACTACACACTTGCCTTGTTTCCCGTATAATGAGTAATAAAATTTTCTAAATGGTTTTCGTAATAGTGAGCGCATAAACACGGTATCTTAAGTGCAAGATAAAGCTTACTATGGGATATTTACTGTCTTTCCAGTCGTTCAATACGTTGTTCCAGCAATTTTATCTCCAATTTCATTAGTGCTTGTTCTGTACGAAATCCATAGTATACCCCCAACACAGTTGCGACCGTCGTTACCGTACTCACCACTAAAGTAATGAGGTTTCGATAGCTAAAGTTCTTCAGCTGGCGGTCTAGCAAATTGTATTCATGCTGCGTCATAGCTTAAGATTTATTAGTCAACAATTGCCAGTTTGCGTATCACTCCGTCGATCTCCACTTCCAGGAACTTGTCCGTTTGCAGGGTCACCGTAGCACCGGTGATCACCTTTCCCAGCTTAACACTTCCGGCACCGTTTACTGAGGGCTGAGCGGTTTTGATAGTGGCCGTGGTTTCAAACGCACCATCAACTTTTGCAGTACCCTGCACTTGTAGCCTGTAGCCCGGATCGGTATTCACAGGTCCGATGTTCACGTTGCCGGTGTTGAATATGGTGAGTGCACGGGTCTCCGTTCCCGATACGGTATTGAAAAAACTCGTTTTACCGGGCGCTGTACTTCCCCAGCTCGTACCCTGCCCGATCATGAGCTCACTGCCCGATGACGATGATTGGTAACCAAACAATCCAATGTGTGTATTGTTGTAAGCGATACCGCGAAGACACCAGAGTTTGTCAGTATTAGAGGTGCGTGTATTAGTCTCGTACAAGTTGCCACCGGCGGAACTACCCAGGTCGGCGCCGACAGAAGTATTAACACCGAAGTATTCCAGTTTCATACCGAGATTGCCGGTAGCGCCTTGTGCGTTACCGAATACATTGCGACCTGCAAAGGTATTTACGTTGCCGACGGGTGAACCGCTGTTGTACAACCAGCCGCCAGATTGAACAATACCATGCAGCAGTTTTGTAACAGAGGTTTGTGCGATCGATCTCGATAGCGCGAAAATTAGGCGCGGAAATCAGGTTGGGATTGATATAGATTCCACGAACCGCGACAATGGCAGTACCAGTCTGGTTAACATTGGGTATGATATTGAATACATTAAACTCCATGTTTCCAGACGTAGGCTTTATATCCGAATTGGCACCTAAGTGCCATGGAATCGTGAGCCAATTAAGTGTGCCACTAGTACCCGTGTGACCATTTCCGGCGGAATTCGCCCTACTACCAACGGCGAGAACAGACCCACTATTAGTTCCAACGAGTCCTCCACGCAATTCAGTAGGAACGCTCCCTGAATTATTACTAATAATCGACAACACATCCGTTCGACCAATATTTAGCTGACTGCTACCAGCAAAGGGAGGAGCTGAAAGAATCGGTTCACTAGATTGTTACCGAATTGAACAAAAACAAAATTATCGCTTGCAAAACCACCATTTCTCGCAATACCCATGATCAACTTATTCGTCCTGTCGTTGCTCAATGTAAGTATATCTTCAGCACTGCTGCCGCTATATAGCCCCTTACCAACATTCGATATACTAAACTTCGTAGTTCCATTGGTGATGAGGCTGACAGCTGTGTTGTTAGTAGTACCAATGGTTGCGCCTGCGGCGAATGCATTGCCGCCTTGTTTGTGGTAAGTACCGGAAAGATCGATAGAACCCGCCGCACCATCTACGGAAAGCACGCCGGAGTTACTTACTACGCCGGTACTGTTATTGTAACCAATACCACTGCCGGCAGATATTGCAGCCCGGGCACGTGCATCGGTGTAGTATTTATTGTTGACGCCTTCTGAGATGCTATCGGTAATGCGGTAGTTTGAAAACAACTGCCGGATAGTCGTGGTGTCTTTGTAGGTCATGTACCGCACACGTTTGCTGCCATCGAAATGATAGAGCACGGAGTCTTTTAGATCGTATACAAACAGCGCGCGTTTGGTGTTGTGGATGCTATCGAGCAAGACACGTGGGAAAACGATGCCTTTATTGGATGTGTCCTTTCCAACCTGTAGCCAGGCAGAGCTGTCTGCAAAGAGCCTGCTTTGCTGGCCGAGCGAAAGAGAGCCGCTGATGTAGTACCTATCGAACAGCATACCGGATTGGCCGTAGCTGCCGCCGATGGTAAAAGTCAATAAAAGAGAAATGAGCAAATGTTTCATGATAGAGCTTATTTAAAATAGAGAATAGTGATCTTTTGTCCCGACTGCAGTTCTGAGTTGAAAGAGATGATGCCCGGCACTTTGTCGAACAGGTATTCTTCGGGCTCTGTACCTTCCTGCCTGATAGTGCCTTCGATAAATACAGCTATTTGTCTTGCGTTGATCAGTTCGAGGTAGCTGACCGAATCTTGTCCCGGCAGCGCAGTGAATTGCAACTTGCCGGTAGTGATCGTACCGGCGCTTCCTCCTTCAGGTACAAGCGCAACTTCGCCATCTATCATCGGTATGGTCTTCACCGCGTAACAGGTATCGTTGAAGATGCTGTTGTCGGGTTTGTAAAGTTTGAAGACGTAGGTGTAGTCCTCATTTAGTTTCGCGGGTACTACAATTGTTTGTCCGCTGGCTTGGTGGAACTGGGTGTACTGATACGCACCGTTGAAGGTGGTCATAAACGCCCAGGTGCCGGTGGCGTCTGCAATAAGTGGCAGCGACATAGCCTCGCCGCATACAGGCGCCAGGCCGAGGCCAGTGTAATTGGTTTCACAATCCATGGTTATAGTTTTACAGGGTTTACAATACAGTTGGATGGTACGAATGTCTTAGACACCTGCAGCGTAAGGCGTACTACGGTTTGTGTCGTGAGCCGCTTGAGAACTGCTTGCACATCATCCGTTCTCATCTTCGCGAGTTCATCGGCAATGATGTACTCGCGGTTGCTATTACTGCTAAGCGGTATCACATTCATCTCGTCATATGCCATGGCAGCATTGCGCAGGTTTTCTATCAGCAGGTATTCGTCGGCATTGTGCACAATGGCTACGAGGTACACTGTGGCACTGTCAAGAAACGACAAGCGTTGTGCGCCGCCATCACTTAGTCTTTCTGCGGATTGCGGATCATGTTTTACAGTTTGCTCGGCACGCAGGTAGAAGTAGTTACCCAAGGTATCATCGGGTAGCAGGCATTGCATGTCGTTGTACTTCTGCACCCAGATTGCACCAGTGGCATCACTGCGGAAAGCATTGGCAAAGCCATGGTGGAAATAGTTGTTCTTATTGTGAATGTGCGAGCGCAGCTGCTCGAAATCTTGCTTTTGCATGGGTGTCAGGGTTTAGGTTTACGTGAGAAGGTTTTGCGATTTAGCTTCTTCTTGTATACGTTGTTGCGTTTTGTTGTGTTTTGTTGCGTATTTCGCGTTTGCAACATAGCAACGGCTTGTTGCGGCAATTGCTGCAGGTAGTGATAGTACTCATGAAGGTTCATAGGGGCCAGCTTGACGAATGTTTAGTTTTGTTTAGTTTTTAGCGGGTTGCTAATAAAAAAAAGTGCGATGTTGGTGCCGACGCTTATGTACACCAGGTACCAGATGATGTTCACTGCTACCTTTAAAAAGATGTTGTCAATTCCCGCAGTCAGCCAGAAGCCAATGACCACTTTGCACACCAGCACATAACACCAGAAACTGATAAAGGTGATAAAATGACTGAAGCACAACTCACAGTAGCCTCCTGCTTTTACAAGAAAGGTTTTGCCTTGCAGATCCCATTTTTGTAGCCGTTGTTGCCAGTTGAGCAACTTATCCAACCACTTACCGGGTTGAATGCTGATGTAGAGTATCCTGACAAGGCAGGCATTGGCGATTAGCGCCACTATTGTGTATAGTAGGAAGGTTAACATGGTTTAGAGATTTGTGACCCACCTAATACCATTACACACCAGGCAGTCGTCTTTGAATTGTTTTAAAATGCCGGGCATGGCGTTGATGAATATTTTCCATTTATCGCGGTACTGATTCTCTACATCTACGAGGTATTTCTCAGTTTCCTCGCGACCGTACACGACCCAGTTGTTGAACCTATTGGTGCGCAGGTGTTCTTCCATCAGCAGCACGCGGGCTTTTAGCCATACTATCTCGCCTATGTACGTCTGACTCAGGTCGCAAAGCAGTTGGTCGTAGTCGCATTCACAACTAAACTCGAGGCCGACACCAAAACCTTCCTTCCCGCTGATCTCTTTATCGCCATACCAGCCTTTGGTATAACCGCAATCGTTGGGCATGCTGCCATTGCAACCGGTAAAGCAGGTGAGGTATGAACTGCCGACAGGCACATTAGTCCCATCCAGCAACACACGCGCAAAGCTTCCTTTCACTTCATAGGCTACATTAAAGCTGTTCACTTCGTTTGCGGTGAGGTTGATGTTGTAAGTAGATACTATGCCGCCTGCATGGTCGTCGTATATCTTCAACGATATATTGTCCAGGCTAACTAACGGATAAACTTTCACAGTATGGATCTTCAGCTTGCGCAGCGCACCACGTATGCGGGTATTCTTATAAAGTGTCAGCCCACGTTCTTTTGCTTCGGTGGGAAAGGTTACTGCAGGTTTGAACTCTGAAGTACTGTACTTCTTCGCAGAAAGGTTTGAAATGACATTATTAGCCGCCAGTGCGCTCATCAGGTCGTTGCGCACAAGGATGACTGCCTGTTGCACTTTCTTCTTTGCCAGTGTAAGGCCGCTGATGTATTCTTCATTGGCAATATGCGCCAGGTTGAGCACCGATATCTCAGGCGCGTCCATCAGGTCGAGGCCGCTGAGTGATGTGGGCGCATCGTCGCTGTTACAAACATCGCGTACGGAAATGATATTATCGAGCATGGTGATGGGGTTTGTGTGGTTAAATAAAAGTTCCCCGCTACTAACACCGGGGAACTTATTGGAGATAGGATACTAAGGGGTTGCGGTGAAGGAAATGTTAGTAGTATCGTTTATCTGTCCGCTGATGCCGGCATAACCGGCATAGCGTAGCTTGGTACCTGTTACGCTGAACACATAACCCGTCACGCTGTCGTTGAACAGGTCGCGCAGCTCGGTGATATCTGCCACCGTGGTTGCAGGATAGCTCTCCTGCCCTGCCAGCTCCAGCTTGTTGATGAACAGCGGGAACATGATGACACCATTGGTATCCCAGTCGAACGTATCGCTGGTACCCGGTGTTGCAGGCGTACCACCTGTAGGACAAGTGTATTCAACCGGCGCGCAGGTAGTATAGTGGAATACGCCATTCACACCCGTCACATTGCACACTGCAGGCGGCATAAAGAAGATGTCCCACTCCAATCGCCACTGGAACATCCAGGTGAAGCTGCACTTTTCATAACTGATGTTGAGATCCCAGAGCAAACCTGTAACAGGATCGGCCATCACACCATGCAGGTAGTCGGTACCACCTTGCTGGTAAATGGTATCGATGGCGTCGATGTTTTGCAGATCGGTGGCGAAGATTCCGGCGTTGCGGTTGAAGCTGACAAACTTCAGCACCTGCGGATCGAATGCGAGAATGTGCTCGCTCGATGTATCGCCATAAGCATCGTTGATCAGGCTGTCGTAGTACGCATTGGCGCGGCCCATCTGGCTCACGTTCTGTCCCTTCTCGTTCACGCCGCCTATCTCCACCGCTTTGCGCCAGTGAAACACGTCGGTGCCACCAATGATGAACGGATTAGACAAACCCGCATCGCGGAAGTTGCGCTCGATCTCCCACAGGCCCATCGGGTTTACTGTTCCCTGCGTTTTGTCCAGGAAGGGCAGCATACGTGTTGCATTACCATCGGGCAGAATACCGTTGTTGGCTATCAACAACTCTGCAACCTGTACCGCCAGCTTGCGGCGCACAGCAGGCAGCGCTGCATTGATCGCAGCCTTCGCATGATCGCTGAAGGAATAATGACCATCCACCATGCGAATGTCATCACGGTTCAGCGAATAGTTTGCCGAAGCGGTGACCTGATCGAGGTTGAAGTACATCTGCTTTGGAGCAATTGCATTGCCCGGATCACAGAAGTTCTCGGTACCCGTACCGTTGTCTTCGCAGATGGGTGCGTAGTAGTTTATCTTCAGCTGTCGCTTTTTACCTTCTTCAGCATGAAGGTCGGTCTCTACTATAGATGTATTGAATTGCCGTGCGGCAAGAACTGCGGCCAGCACCTCGTAAGGGCGGCCCTGCTTTGCGTATTGCAGCAGGTTCTTCTGCACAGACTGCATGGCATTTTTAAAGCTCATTGCTTTTAAGAGTTAAGTATGGTGAAATAAAACGCCCTCTCAAGGCGGGACACACGCCTGCTATGCGTTTGGAGAGAACAACCGCGCCCGGCTGTGTGTTACTGCCCGGCCCATGCGGCTATCGCTTCCAGCGTATCGTCGGCGGGGTCGTCGCTGTTACTGATGGAGATGACGCCGGTGGCATATTGTCCCTGCTGTCCTGCCTTCACATCGGCGGGACTGATATGCCTGGTATCACTCACCAGTATGCCGGCCTTTTCGGCCCAGTTTCTCGCAAAATTTTCGTCGGTTATAGGTGTGTTATCCTCGCTAGTTGCGGGTTTGCCTTCTTTGTAGAATTCGAGTTGTTTTGTCTGCTCGTTGTAGCGCACCTCGTAGGTGTTGCTCATCTTGTAGCGCAGCATGTCAGCTTGTTCGTGCAGGTCGCCTCCTTTGCGTGGTAGTTTTTCTATGATGGAGATACAACGGGCTGCAATGTCGCGCTGCACGTATTTATCGTGTGCGTCTTTTAATTGCGCTTCGTGTGTTGCTTTGAGTTGGTCGATTTGCGATTCATAATCGTGGATAGCAGCTTCTAAAGACACGAAACGTTCATCGTCGCTTTGGCTGGCGCGGGTTTCAAAAGCGCCTTTGCATTTAGATAGTACTTGCTCGATGCTCATATCCTCCAGCTCACGCTTGGGTACATTGAACACACGTTGTGCTGCACTGCGCAGAGCGCCCAGGTAGCGGCCGGTGAAGCCGGCTTCCAGTGCTGGCTTTAGTTGTTCTTCAATCGAAGGGCGGAGAGTTCTGGAGAGGGTGTCATTGACGGTCGAGATCAGTTGTTCGTGTGAGAGATCAGTGTCAGCTTCGTGTTCATCTGCCACAACTGCCGCATCGCCCAGTAATGCGTTGAGTAATTTGCTGGCTTGTTCTAGTGAGAGTTTCATGGTGATTGGAATTATAGGTGGTTAAAGTTTTTTTTTGACGTTGAATTTGCTTTCGTCGGCGTAGAAGCGCTGGTAACTTCGCTCAGGATAAAAGAATTCGCTGCCGGGTATCTCTGCGCCGTTTCCATCAAGGGCGATTATCAGCACGTGGCCAATTGGTATCTCAACAGCAGGTTGCTGTGCTTTTTCAGAATTGGTGGCAGCGGTTTCCAGGGGGAGAAGTACTTCGTCTTCGCCACCGGTGAGGTTGGTTTCTTCGTTTATCATTTGGATAGGATTTCGAATTTGTCGGGGTAGGTGCTTGACACTGATAGCGCGGCGCGGTAGCCGAGCTCGGTTACCACATTGGTAGCCTTGTTGAGCATGCGCACTACATGGTTGGGCCTGCGGCCGGGCTGTGGTTGCTGTGGTGCAGCTTCCACTTTTACGGGTTGCAGATTTTGTATAGATGTAACAGTGTTTTCTGTAAGCCTGTTGTAAGCGGCTTTGGAAAGGCCGAGTGTCGATAACTCTTCGGGAGCACTATGGGGATTATCGCGGATGAGCTTAGCATCCTTGGGGGAGAACTTTTTAGTTTCCATGATAGGGTGAGGTTCGGTTTACTATAGCAAAACTACAATTATTATTTTAAATAGCAAAAAATATTTCAGGAAAGTTTTTTTGTGGTTATTAAACGAACTGAACCATAACAGTTTAACAAAAAAGTGCTACATTGGGTAAAATAGCCGCTGCCATGCAACCACTTGTTAATGCCATAGGACCTGTACAGACCGGTGTACTCATTGTAACTGTTATAGTTATTGTCTACCTATTGGCAAAGGCCGTGATGCGCCGCATAGAGAACAAAAAAGATAAAGAGGAACACGGAGGACGGTTTTAATCCTACTTCCTCATCACCACCCACATCTTCTCCTTCTTCACAACATTGAACCCGTTGAACAGCGTGGAATCCTGCGCGTAAACGTCTTCCATTTTTTTATTAGCGCCAACTGCCACCCTAACGTTTTTCTCCTTCATTAGCGAAGCGAACTGCAATACCTGGTGTTCTTCCAGCAAGTAGCCACTTCTGTCAAGATAAACGAACGACAGGTTGGGTGCGTTCTCTCCTACCACTACCACATGCTCCTTGCGACTAACGCCCAGTTCGTCCAGTTGCTTATCGGTGCCTTTCAGCCAGGCGGTGCTAAAGTTATCCTTCCAGCCCGAGTAGTAGCGATCATCGCTGAGGTGGATGCGGCGGTAAGTATGATGATCTGCAAACACGAACAAGATGAGCATAGCCCCGATAGCAAACGACCGGATCGAGATCCTCGCCGGCTTTTCCTCTATCTGCTGGCGGATTGCCACTACCGAGTTGATCAGCATAAAGCCAAACAGCGGGAAGTAGATAGATACCACATAGTAGTCGTGCTGGATGAACTGGTGTCCAAACAGCAGCGCCATTGCTACTACTCCCAATACGAAGAGCCCAAGGGTTGCCAACACCGTTCTACCTTCACGGCTTTTTGACAATAACGGAATGCCCGCAGCAGGAATACCCACCAACAACAAGTATTGCGGCAGCACAAAGTATTCTCTTATCCAGAAATCCTTGAAGGCATGGTTGACATAGGTATCAAACTCACCTTCCTGGAAAGGATAGGGCTTGGCGAGAAAGAGCGTGCTCTGGTAAGTTTTATTCAGGTATTGATTGTAGAAATAGTAAGCGATCAATGCCACTACCGAATAAAGGAACACACCGGCAACCTTGCCGGGTGCATAAATACGCGTCCTGAGCGGGGCCCACAAAACGGTAATGCCCATAATGCCGATAAGCATGGTGCCGGTTGATGTTTTGATAAGCGCTGCGAGCGTGAGGAATGCAATTGCTTTTGACAGATCCCGGAACCTGCTATCGGATATGTACCTGTCGAAGAAGTAGAAACCTACAAAGCACAGTGACACCGCAGCAGTATCGGGTAGGTAGCTGCAGGAGTAATAAATGAAGATGGGTGAACACATGAAAAACACGGGCACCAGCAACGATACTATGATATCGCGCGTATGACGATAACAGAGTAAGAACAGTGCCGAGAGCCCTGCATAACTGATACCCAGCGTCAGCAGGCGGAAACAGGTAGAGATATTCTCCCGTCCAAACACATGTCCCAACGCCGCAGCCAGCCAGCTTTGTATCGGGAACTCAACGCCCGTCACTCCCTTTATAGATGTGAGGTTGAACGTTGCCGGCTTGAAGAAGTTCATCCCGTTATCGTAAAACTTGAGCGCTAGTGCCAGCCTGTCGGCCTGTGCCCATTCATGAAAACCGAAAGGGTACATGAACACGAGGTCGGCATAATAGACAAAACACATCACCAGGAATACAAGTGTAAATACAAATAATGGAATCGCTGGGTGGGTGGTTCTCATCAAGGCCTGCCTTATTGGTTATCGGAATTGGCCAACAAGATATAAAAAAGAACCACGATAGGACAATCGATGACAGCACGTGTACCGAACGCGATTTTGAGGTAACTTTACACCTATGCGAATTTTATTGACCCTGCTACTGGTGGCCTTTTCAGCCATGGCCCATGCACAAACTAATGTTACACTGACACAGGACACTACCGTTAAACTGGAAACAAAGACTTTTTTCGATACTGTACAAACACAACCAGCGTTCAAAGGCAACCTTGGCCAGTACCTGAGCAAGAGCCTGAAGATACCTGCAGGTACAAAGTTCCCACCAAGGATAGACACGCAACTTTGGATAGACTCCACCGGCCGCATTGCACATGTAGAGATAATGGATAACAACACTACACGAAAACCTAACACGCCACTCGAAAAAGAAATAGTGCGCGTAATAAAAGCAATGCCCCGCTGGGAGCCGGGTACCTACAATGGCCGTAAGGTGACGGTGAAGTATTCGCTGCCGTTGGTGTTTTAGCGCCCACCCTATTTGTCATTCTGAGCGAAACACAGTGAAGCGAAGAATCTGCCTAATCAAGGCCCCGCCTAATCAAAGAACCTAAGCCCAATGCACAATTACTACGTCTACATCACCACCAACAAAAACAAAACGGTATTATACACCGGCGTTACCGGCAACATAGCCGCGCGACTCTGGTTTCACGAAGAAGGGGCAAGGCTTAATCAAAATAATTTCACCGCGAGATACAACTGTTATCACCTTATCTATTGGGAGCATTTCAGGAACGTCAAAAGTGCCATTGCACGGGAAACAGAAATAAAAGGTCTTAAGCGTTGGAAAAAGGAAGCACTGATCAATGCTTTTAATCCGGAGTGGCGGTTTTTAAACGAGGAACTCATGTAGCACGGCGGCAGTACTGCATCCAGGCAGATTCTTCGCTGCGTTATCACTTCGCTCAGAATGACAGGAGAAAAATGGTGTTTTAATTACTCATCTCCCGTATCCACAACAACGCGCGCTGCAGGTTGGTCTCATTATCGGCCAGCACGGTGTTGCCCTCAGAAAAAATGAACAATAACATAATGCGGCTGCCGTTGGTGTAAGGCTGGTAGCTGGCGGCTTGCGCAGCATAGTCCTTATCTGCTATAAAATCTTCTTTGTCTATAACGTGCACATAGTGCCTGATGGCAGCTTTAACTACATCACCGTTATCGGCACCTGGAAAAACTATAGCGAGGGCAAATTGGGTAGGTGTATTGTTCATCTCTCTGTATTTGCTACTCAAATTTCAAAAATAAAAACCGTTAAAGCCGCTTCCGGCGCGGGCGTTAACTACCGCTTAACAACAGAAAAAGGGGCGGAAAACCACCCCGTTTTTCTTAACCACTATGAAACCGAACACGTTAGTTGAGCAGCGTCTTAACTACTTCTTCCACGTTCACCAGCTCATCCATCTCACTTTCAATTTCCGTTTTGATCTGTTCAAACCCTGCATTCAGGAACCATTGCTCTCCGTAAGCGCGTATCAAATTCTCCAACACCACCGGCAGCTTGCGCGAGTAGATGATAGCTGCAGCCGTCACCGTGCCTGCATCTCTTAGCTGCAATACTTCTTCCAGCGTCAGCACACTCAGTTCGTCCATCTCTGTAATGATCGCTGCTTTCTTCTTCATCACTGCATCGCCGCTGTATTGTTTGTCTACAAAATCGAGCGCCATGCGCCTGCGCTCCTGCTCTTCGCGTGCGCGTTTTGTTTCTTCGCTTACCGAAAAGAACTCATCTGCCAACTCAGACAACATGCCTATAGCCAGTGGTGCCAATCCTGAAAACGATGTGAGCTTAGCGGCTATGCCACCCAGCGAGGTGACCGTGTCATTACCTCTATTTTTTACGCTTTCAAGGTGAGTGTTGAGTGGCTCCAGCCATTTTGCTACGGCGCCTTCCAGGTCTGTTTCCACCCCAAGGCCTTTCAGCAGCCCGCTACCAAACTGCGCCAGTATACCTTTGGTTTTACCCAGGCTGGCCTCTATCTGCCGGGTGGCGCCATCTACCTTGCGCGATAGCTCATTAAACGCGGTTGTATCGCGCACGTTGGCCAGTTGCCTGTGGTAGCGGTCCAGCACATTATACAGGCTATTCAGTTCCCGTATCTGTGCATGTATCACGTTTACAGCGTTTTGCAGCTGCGCATCGTTTACTTCATAGTTGATCTGGTGAATTACTTCTACTATTTCTGCCATGGTGAGAACAAGTGTGAAACATTATTATGTTTTTGCACTTGCAGGCGGCAGATACCTGTTTACACTTTTTGAAAGGAATGGCGTCCTTGAATAACAATAATACAGCAAAGATACAATAATATTTATTTACTGAAAAATATTTTTGCGCTATCTTGTATTAGAAATCATGTTAGCCCATATGAAAACATTAATTAGAGCATTGAGCATTACCCTCATCTATCTTCCTTTTATTGCTTTCGCGCAATCAGATGCCTCACTAAGTGGATATAAAGGCAAAGTAAAAGAGATCAAAGAAACCACATGCGATATACTTAAAGCGGACCGCTCGCGGGTAGATTCATCGAGCTGCTGGTCAATCTCCTACGTGCTGGATGAGCGCGGCAATTTTACTGAAGTCAAAGACAATAATGGCGAAACCATTAAATACGTGTATGAATACCATGGCAGCAGGCCGGCAGTCCGGCACATCTATTCGAACGGCGAGTTGTCAGGCATCAGTAAGTACACCTATAAAGACGACAGTACGTTTGAAGTAAATACCTCTTTCGTGGGCGATGCCAAACCAATGAACACATTGTACGTGCTCAACAGCGACGGTACTTTAAAAAAAGCATTGCAGTCGGGAAAAGTAAGAGAAGAATACACCTATAACAAAAGCGGCAAAACCTACACCGTTTTTCTTGACGAGACACGGCTGGTAAAAGAAACACATCAAAAAATGGATGCGCAGCAAAACGTAACGCTGAAAGAGGTAACTGGTTTGACAGGTAAAAATAAGACGCAACGCATTTGGCGGACTTTTAGTTACTACCAATAAACCGATCCAATGAAATACCGCCTGCGATACAGCCTTGCACTTTTAATCTTCCTCGCAGCCTGCAACGCCGATGTCTCGCGACAAGCCCCTGCAAGTGCAGACAGCTTGGTGGATAAGCCTGTGATAAAAAGCATGACGGTGCATAACTACAATGAAACAGTTTTCAAAAACGGCGAGTGGGTACCTGTAGACAGCATTTTCGCTGACGAGCATTACACTTATGATACCAACGGCCGCCTGTTATCAATGGAAAAGCAGGAAAAAACACACAATGGTCTCATACATTTTAAGTACAATTACCTATACCGCAATAACAAGTTTACAGGGCGCGAGGTCTTCGAAAACTCAATAAAACGCAGCATGACTACCGTTTGGGAAAATGACAGTACGTACCGCGAAATATACCTGGATAAAAATGGGAAGGCAGACGAGGAGGTCCGAACTGTACTTAATGACGCTCAAAAACCGGTACTCGTTCAGTTTTTCTCACCCGGAAAACTTCTATCGGCAAATGTCTATAGATACGATGCAGAGGGTAATGACCTGGTACAAACCGGCACGCTATTTACGGGAGATACCACCCGGTCAGCATTCCGCATACTTTCTAAAGACGATGCCGGCAACCCTGTGAAAACCCTTGAAACAGTTACCGGCATCGATGGAAAAATTCGGCACTGGTTGCATGTACGCAATTACGAGTACTATTAAGATCTCATTTGACGATTGTGCCAGTTAACATAAGCTGCCTTTTGTTTGATACGATAGTAGAACATAAACACACTGGTATCCATAAACCGCTCGGCAGCTTCTACATTTCCTTCGCAGTATTTCATGGCTATGTCCCAAAAGCTATCGTACCAGTCGTCTATGCGCGTAGCCACAGATGTTAGCGTTGTGGCTGCAGGGCGTTCAGCGTTTCCGTTCTTTGGCTGAAATAGCTCGAACCGATCGAACCAGGCAATAGTTCGCTCCATGATGGTGTGTACGGCATCCCGATGCTTAAAAAAAAAGCGTACAGGTCAGGATCGGGTGAGATATTTTGCGTAGCATCGCCTTTGGCCAGTACAAGTTTGCGGCGCGTCCAGTAGTCTTCGGTGGTGTCAGGGTTTTCATCTTCCACAAACGAGTATATCGCCCCCATGCGCAGAGCACAATCTTCGTCGACAGGATATTTGAGGCGGTACTTGATATTATTGGCAAGTGTTGCAATATCAGTGCGCAGGCTCTTTACATTCTTCTCGTCGTTGCACAGCTCCAGCATCTTATCCATCATAGCGCCCAGCAGATCTTTTGTAGCGCCGCCTGCCGAATAAATGTTTTGCGCCCCTGCCGCAACGTACCGGCTAAGATGGTAACCGCTGGCCACATCTTCGGGCATATAAAAACGCAGGTCATGTACTTTGCTGTGGAATACTTCTTTGTACTTAGGGTTGTTGGTGAGCATGGTGGTGATAGGTTTTATTATTGCAAAAATAATAAAAATAATTGTAAAACCAGAACGACTGGCATATTTAGTTAAATGATGCCGTTAAATCTCGTCAGAACCGCTGATTAGAATGATTGAAATGATTGCGCTGATTATAGCGGCAAGACCTATTGTTTCCGTAGCTTATGCTCGATGGTCAAACGTTTGAATTGCAGACTCTTTGCACCAAAATTTATTAGTAGCCCTATTGGCAGCTTATATGCTTCCAAATAATTGAGTGCTTGCGTTGTGTGCACATCTTGAAGTTCAACCAGCGCTTTTAGTTCCACCATCACATTGTTCCCAACTAAAAAATCGACCCGCCTTGTGCCTACCTCAATATTATCGTAGAAAATAGGCATTTCATACTCGCGTGCAAATTGCAGCTTAGTTTTTCGAACTCAATTGCAAGGCTACGCTGGTAGATCACTTCCTGAAAGCCGTTACCAAGCACTGCGTGTACTTTCATAGCACATCCAATTATCTGGCCCGTTAGCTGGGAATGAAGAAACTCAGGTTTAGTTGTTTCAGACATTGGTTTGTAGTTAAAGAATATCTTAAGCTAATAAAAATCCAAAATCCAACCTAAAGTCATACACATCAGTTTCAAGAAATCAGCGAAATCATTTTAATCCTTCTAATCAGCGGTTCAGACAAATATCAATTGCGCTTTCCCCACCACCACATCACCACCACCAGTACCAGCGTAATGATGGCAATGATCAGCGGCAGGTATCTTTCCCAGGTGGCTTCGGCGCGGCGGTTGCGTACGTGGGCATAGATGCTGGCGTGCAGTGCATTGTCGGCACCGGATAGTTGCACCAGCCGCGCGGCTATGGCATCCATATATTGGTACTTGAGGTTAGAGGTAGCCTTCAGCAGCTCGTTCACTATTTCTTTGTTGGTATCGCGGTCATCGGCCTGTTGTAATATAGCCATGTGCGAGTCGGAAAGGAGGAGGAAGACATAATCACTCAGGGCGCTATGGCTCATGCGGTAGGTGTCGACGGTGGCCATGTGCCTGGTGAGGCGCTGTGCTTCCTTCAGTATCCACGGCGGCGTTATGACGTGCTGGTGGCGCGCACGGCTGCTCATGCCCGAGAGCCATCGTTCTTCGTCGTAGCGCTTGCGCTTCACCTCATCAGAAAGCACATCGTATGCTTCCTGTATCTCACGAAAATGTATCTCGGTGTAAGTATTATGCTGCGAAGTATCTGGATGATACTTGAATGCCAGCTTGCGGTAAGCCTTTTTTATCTCCTGTGCCGTGGCAGAGGGATGAACCTCAAGAATGGTATAATAGTCTTTGGGCTGCCCGCGCATATACCCGGTAAAAATAGCTAAACCCTTGCTGGTAATAAGCTGCTACTCGATGTGGCAGTCGAAGCTGTTGTTCGATTTGTTGAGGTCTGCCTCTTGCGCATCGCACTCATTTACAGCACTGTGTTGCGAGTGTGCGTCAATGTCAAACCTGCGCTGGCCCGAATTGCCGGTGCTGTCGTTGCAAACGCATGTATAGTCGTCTTTCGTGCAAGAGCTGAATAAAACCAGCGCCAATGCGGCAGCTGCGTATACTGATCTCATAGGTATCAAGCTTTATAAACAGCAGGCCCGCTACAAGAGTGCGGGCCTGCAGGTATATCATAAAATTAATTGATAGAGCAAGCGATGGCCGGATTGGTAGTACCCAGGTTCACGGTGTTCACATCTGCCTCATACTTAGTGCATTTTTCTTTAGCCTGTTTTTCCTTAACGGCATTTACAGGAAACGAGCGCAGACTGTCGGAAAAACCCACAGTTGTGCATTCGCAGGTATATTCCTTATTGCAAGCCACAAAGCCAAGGCAAGCAATCGCAAGAATAAGCGTAATTCTCATTTTGGTCTTTTTTTATTGTGTCGCAAAATAGTGTTTTATGATGAGCAATGAAATAGACGCTACTGTTTTTCTGAAAGGCCAGTTTGCTTATTCGCTTATACATATCTCAATGACCGAAGACTGAGCCTTTAGTGCCCACAAAGCGCCCTTATGCCTTTTTTTATGCATTCAACAAAAAAATTATTGGTAAAGGTTGCACTATATAAATTTTTTCATACTTTTATACGACATATAAGGGGATTCTATTCAAAACACACTTAAAGGGGAGAGAAATGATTACAACAGAATTTGTGATGGCGATATTGTGTGCGCCACTATCAGGAGCAGATCTGCTCCATGCCGAGCGAAACAATAATGTACGCATCATGCGCAAGCTCGAGTATCACACACACACCGATTATTTCAAAGGTTCCTTCTTCGGCAGCCTGGCCAATTCACCACTGAAACTGCTCTTTATCTTCGGATTAGAAGATGTAATTCTCGTTAGCAGCGCAGAAGACCAACACCTGGTACAGCAAAGGCTGGCAAGAGCATAACACACTGCTTTAATGCTGAATGTCTCGCTATTTCATCACCATTACGTGGTGCAGGTAAGCAATTGTCGCTAGTATCAGCAGGCCAGCCGCAGGGCGGGGAATATATATAAATTAGTTGATACCGGCATTTATCTGTACCTTTGCCCCAAATTGTTGAGGCGTATGAGCAATAAGCTGATTTTCAGGAAAGCTAAAGAAATGCACTACAAGCAGGGTGGAAAAAACCCGCAGGTGCAGGTAGATGCCATACAAAACGAGCTGATGCTGTCGGGCGAAGACATGAAATACTACCTCGAATCGCTCAGGAAATTAAGGCTCATCAAATACTCTGACGAGCAACCCGAAAGCATCGAGATCACTAAGGTAGGATTGGCTACACAGATCTAGGAATTGTGTTGATTGGCCGGCAGGCTAATTGACAACAGGGCATCGAACATTATCAAGAATAAGACGACCACAAACTAACGGAGCGATCCGAAGCTGCATCCTTTTGCCACTACCGGCTTTAGGAGCTAGCTCTGGTTAACCTAAGCGCGAGACAAGCTGTACCGGGATTGTAGCTTGCCTCGCCTATTGCCTTGGGTTTCAGTTTCCGTTTGTGTAATAGTGTGCTAAGGGGCTGTTTCAGATCTGGATCACCCAATGCCTAACCTGCGCAGCAACGATAGCAAGAACGGCCGGGGATAGTGCGGTTCTGCTACTTCTTTGCAGCACAGTTGCATAGCGCTGACTATCATTTCACGGTCAAGATGGGGATGTACCTTGAGCAACGTGTGTACGATATAGTCAGTTACATAATTTTCTTTACAGGCCACGACCCGCTCGCCCATAGACGGGCGATTGCTTTTCATAGGCCAGTTTTTGATCATCGAGTCCAGCAGCGACATATCCGTCAAATGTTTCATCGCAGGGTAAAGGTCATCAATACTTCGTTACCTCAATACCGTGTTTTAACGGTATTTTCTTACGTCGATCGACGGATTTTTTTTGCCTAACATAATTAAATGTAAAATACTTACATGTAAAATTATAAATAATTGTATTAGTTTTAATCGCTTGCCCCTAAAAAGCCACTCACCACAAAACACCAGATCCCAAGCCGCCAGATTAAAGGGATTTAACTTAAAAAAATAATTAAATACTTGTAATTTGGCGGCGCGAAAGCCAGTACGTTTTTTCTTTCATGAGTACCACACCGGGACGGAATAGACTCAGGGATACCTGGGAATACCTGGTGGGCAGTAGAACACAGTACCCACTCGAACAACGGGTGTTTAACGCTGTGTGCCTGCTCACGCTGATACTGCATGTCGCCATTATACCGTTCAACTTTTTTACGGGCCTGCCGCAGATAGCATTTGTATATTGCTGTACAGCGGTGATCTGCCTCATCGTTTATTACCTGTCGCGTTTCAAGTCACGGTTTCAGCTGGGCACCAGTGTGTTTGCGGTAACTGCCCTAACCGCGCTCTCCTGCAATTATTTTCTGAACGATGGGATCGCCGGCCCTACAACACTGGCCTTTTTTCTTTCATTCCAGTTCATCATTGCCATAAAACCACAACGTACTTATTGGTTCTGGGTAATGATACACCTGCTGCTGGTGCTGGCACTTTACCAGGCCGAAAGCTACCACCCTGAGTGGGTGGCTCATTCCTACGACTCCTTCAGCGAGCGTGTTGCTGACAATTATTTTTCCTACATCGTCATACTGATACTTACTTTCTTCTGCGTCACCTTCCTGCGCCGCAGCTACTATTATGAAAAGGTGCAGGCCGAACGCAGGGCTGAGTCTATAGAAACACAGCACCTGCAAATAGCCGCGCAGCACTTACAACTGGAGCGCCTCAACCAGGAAAAGAACAAACTCTTCTCCATCATATCGCACGACCTGAAAAGCCCTCTGGCTTCTATTTGCAGCTACCTCGAATTATTGTCTGAAGACATGGTACCTGCTGAGCAACGTAAGGAGTTTGAAAAAGAACTGCTGATGGTGACGGGCAATACATCTGAACTGCTGCAAAACCTGCTGTCGTGGTCTAAAACACAAATGGAAGGCACAGCGGTAAGATTAGCGCAGCTCAACTTGTACCAGACTTTGCATGCTACGCTGGATGTACAGGAAACCACGGCTGAAAAGAAGGGCATACACCTCAGCTATTCTATCGACGACTCGATGATAGTGGTAGCAGACTACGACATGCTGCAGCTGGTGGTGCGCAACCTGGTGAGCAACGCCATCAAGTTTACAGACACCGGCGGTAGCATTCAAGTAAAAGCTTACCGGGAAGATGACCATTGCCGTCTCGTTGTTAAAGACACCGGCCGCGGCATACCTGTCGATAAGCAGGAAGATATCTTCACGCTGAAAACAAGCTCAACCTATGGCACCAACAACGAAAAAGGTGTTGGCCTGGGTCTTGTAATGTGTAAAGAGTTTACCGAGCTACAGGGCGGCCGCATCTGGTTTGCCAGTGTAGAGGGACAAGGCACTACTTTCTATGTGTCACTGCCGCTTCATGTAGACAAGCAGCTGGCCATGTTTGGGTAGCAACACTTCCCCACCCGTTAACAATTCCGTAGACATTCGTTAAGCCATTCTTAAGAGGCGGCGTTAAAACCGTCTAAAAACAGCCGTATAAACCCATGAAAAGCAGCTTTACGCTTCTTTTAACTGCCAATGGCCGAGGTGGGGCACGATGTTTTTAACTGTGGTGATAAATAGTGTGTTATGAGAGATAATATGGAAAATAAAGGGTGGCGAGAGCGGCAAAGAGTTGCGAACGAAGAAGACAAAGAGGTGGATTTTCTCCGCCGGAAGTTTGGCGTAACAAGCACTAAAGTATTGGAAGCTATACGCGCCGTCGGTAGTACTGACCGGGAAGCGCTTGAAGAATACCTTCGAAATCAGATAGGAGGCTACGACCCAAAACGCGATGCGGGTCCTAGAGAATAAGAAAAAAATGGCGGTGCTGTACTACCGCCATTTTTTACTGCAGCTGAGGTTGCACTATTTTTTGATCAGCTGGCCTTGGGCCAGTATTTCTCCAGCCTCGTTCATAACTGCATAGATATAGATGCCCGGTGCAAATTCCTGCACGGGCATTTTTATTTCTTGTTGGCCTGGAGTGTATTGCAGAGATTTAGTTGCATACACTACTCTACCCTGCATATCTGTGAGCTGCGCAATTAGTTTCGTGGCTTGTTTTAGGGTGAAGCTGATGGTGGCGTCTGAAGAGGCCGGATTTGGATAAAGCACGAGTGAAGAAATATCTTTTACTCTTTTAACGCTCAGGTTAGCGTCATTGAACTTGTACAACTCTCTATCCTGACCGGCCACCTGCGCTGCAAAATAGAGGTCACCCTGGAACACTTGGAATTCGTCTGGCAGGCTTATCGTTTTTGCAGCACTCACATCATCTGATAAGCGGTGGTGTTTCATTCCATCATAAGTAAAGAGCGGAATCTCCTGATTTTCTTCAAAACCAAAATACATCCGGTTGTTATAAAGGCCAAAGCCTGAACCCATATAAGCGTATGTAGTATCCAGCATAGTCACTGTAGCTGAAGAGTTGTCATATATCGCGAAGTAATTCTCCACAGCCGTTGCCCCGTGTACCGTCATGAGTATGCGGTCTTGCAGCTTTCCGATCCTGGACTTAAACCTTAGTCCCTTAAGACCTGGAAAATTAGTGAGCATAACTGGAGGATTCACACCATCGTATTTGTACAGCTCCCATCCATCCGCAGTTGTGGAATAAATAAAATACAGAATTCCACTATCCACCAGGTAACCAAAAGGGCGACCGGTGTGGGGATCAAGTTCAATGATCGTGTCCAAGGAGTTTGTAGCCGGATCAAAACTATACAGACCATCGCCGGGCGCAGAGACTGTATTCACCTGCGAAGAAAAACAGACTTTATTGTTGTGCACCATCAGCTCTAGTCCCTGCATGGGCTCGGCAGGATTGGTTGCTATCAACTGCAATTGTCCTGTAGCCGGATTGTAACTATAGATATCAGAATGAAAATTGGCTGTTCTAGTGCGGAAGTACAACACATTGTTCAGTGCAACAAGATTAGTAGGAAAGCTACTGGTTGCGCCCGGCACAACGTCCTTTGCCAGCACCGGGGGATTGACACCATCGTACGCAAACAACTCAATACCTGCACCGGCTGCGGGCGCAGCAAAATATATCTTACCATTCAGCTCACAAATATTCGACAAGTCCGCAAGGCCTCCCGAACCGGGCACTAAGTCGGCCACAAGGCTTACGCCCGTACCGTCATAGACCATTAGCTCCTTACCGGCTGCACCATTGTCTGCATAGAAATAGAGTCTGTTCAATGCCGTTGTAAGCATTTCTGGCGACGAACCGGCCGAAGGATTAATATCTATCTTAGTAAGTGATGGCTGTCCAAATGTCGTAGAAAAAGAAAGGGTTATAGCAGCTAAAGTCGCTGCAAGGGATACAGTATGTTTCATCGGGGTAAAATACAATTTTTCTACTCCTTTACCACTCTGCCTCTATCCAGCACAGTGCCATCCGCATCCGCCACCGTATACATATACACACCCACTGCTAGCTCACTAACCGGCACTGTTATTTCGTGCTTGCCGGCACTGTATTGCTTTGCTGAGGCATAAACCACCCTGCCCTGCATATCAGCAAGCTGCACATTCAGTTTCGTTGCTTGCCTTAATGAGAAGCTGATATGCGCTTCTGTAGTTGCCGGGTTGGGATACAATTCGATGCCCGTTGCTACCAGTTGTTCCCCTACTCCCAGCACTGTTGAATCGGTAACTACAACGAGATGGCCCTGCAGGTTGGGCAAAGTAGCGCCGGTGAAATACAGCTTGTTTCCGCAAACACCCAGCCCATACACGTTTTGGTATTGTGCGCCGCCCAGCAACTGGCTGGCAATTTTGGGCAGGCCTGTACCATCGTATATATACAGCGATTCGGGATTGAACATAAAACTGGTATCGATGTTCATGAAAAGCTTGCCGCCATATACCGCAGCCGACGTCAATATTGCACTCTGGCCATGGTAGGCGCCCAGCTGCGTGCCCGCTTTCGACGCCAGGTTGTATTGATACAGAATACGCTCGCTGGAATTGGTGTAGGCCGAAAACACCAGCGAGCCTTTGTAATGAACAATAACACCCCCGGCAACCGAATTTGCAGCACCGGGTTGCAGGTCCGTTAGCCGCACAGGGCCCGTCAGCGGATCATAACTATACAGCTCGCGGCCCTCGGCAGCCGTCGTGGCCGCAAAGTATAGCGTATTGTCGACCACGGTAAAAGAACCCGGAAAGGAAGATGAATTGCCGGCATTGATATCGTAGGTATACGATTTCCCGTTCTTCAGATCGAGCACACCCAGCTCGCTGCCCATATTGATGGTCGTGCGCGCAAACACCAACAGCCCGTTATAGTTCGTCATCTGTCCGGCAGACCCGTGTTGTGTAGTAAGCTGCGCTATCAGCCCGGTGGCCGGCTGGTAGCCATAAATATCCAGGTAGCCGTTATTATCTCTACCTACAAAGTAAATGGTGTCGTCAATTGTCACCACTTCATTGTCTAATACCTCTACCACACCCGCTGGCGACAGGGGTATCGCAGTCAGGTAACCTGCATCGGAATATGCATACAATATCGTCCCTCCGTTGGTCTTATCCAGGGCGGGGAAATAGACGCTGCCATTGACTACCGGCATTTGTTTGAGGTTGCCGGTAATCGACGACCGGACCCCTTGCCATATATCTGTGAGCCGCTCGGGCAGGTTGTCGTTAAAGCGCCATAATTCCGCACCTGTGGCGGACTCGCCACCCACGAAATATACTCTTGAGCCCAGCGGCGAAAAGGCGATGCCAGTGCTCACACTCGGATGGTCTTGTACCTGGTATTGTGCCTGGGCAGCAACATTGAGGCATAGCAGTGCCATAAGAGGAAAGAGCTTTTTCATAGATTGGTAGTATAAGGACTTACAAAATACAAAATCCGCTAATAAAAAAGGCCATCCCGATTATTGCACGGGATGGCCAGTTTTTATAAATGATAAGCGGAAAAAAACTAGATCTTGTATTTGATGAGTCGCAGTATCTCGATCATCATATCGGGGGTAAAGAGCTTTTTCTTGCAGTGCAAAATGCGGCTCAGTATCTGCTGGTCGGTCTTCAGGTGGTGCGCCAACTCGGCTTGTGTCACCTTCTTAGCCTCCATGTAGTTGGTAAGACCTTCAGCAACGGTCTCGTACATATTACGCGGTGGTTTTTTCGATGCCAAAATCTCGTTAACACTACCGGCGCGTGCATATTTCAGGAACTTATCGAGAAAAGCTTTGGTAAGCGGGGTTTCACCGTTGATGACCTTTGAGTAGTAATAAGGAGTTACTTTGATCTTCTCTGCCATCTCGCCTTTGGTAGCAATACCGCGGCGTTTCATCAGTATAGCCGCCGCTTGTTTCAATTGCACCGGCTTTACATCTTTGATATGGTTCGCTTTAGGAGGCATGTACTCGTTTGTTTTGGACCCTAAAGATACGGCATCAAACTATAGGAACAACATTTTATGTAAAATTGATGCAAAAATTTAACTGTTTTGATAATTGCGGCGACAAAGCAAAAAAAACATTAAATGTTGTAAATGCTAAACTATTCAGTAGCAACCAATTGATTGTGTTATTGTGGTGGATGGGCTTGCAGTTGCGGAATGATAAAAATGCTTGATCAGTTGGTGTGGAAACAGGATTTATCCCTAAATTCTCCCTACGGTGACAAGGCAGCTATAGAATACAAATAACTGTTCAACAAATCAACCGCACCACCGCTTTTATATTCCAAAACCACGTATTACTTTAGTCCCTGAAACATTGCGAGAGCAATGGCTTCAAATTAAATGGTTAAGAGGGAGCTTAGATTCATCTTTGCTCCTCTTTTTTTTTCTGCAGATCCAGCCGGGAAACCTCACGGCTTTACACCATTCGCTTTCTTACGCAGGTCTGTCATCTCTTTTTTTGTCAGGTGCATGATTACATTGGAAACAAATCGTTCTTCCGGCGCACCATCGTAGTATTTCAGATCTTCGTGCTCGTATCGCACCGCCTCAAGGTCTTTTGTTTGCAGCTTACGCAAAAGCGCAGTATCACCGTGAATAGGTTTACTGCGTATCCGCAACAATCCTGCAAGGCCGCGCCTGCGAAATCGCAATCGCTCGTTGCCTTTCAATAACACGGCAAAGGAAGCATCGCGTTTTATCGTCTCTGTAGTATAGTCGTGAACATCGCCATCTGCAAATACAAAACTCACTATTGATGGATTGCGCGGAATTACACAAACGGTGTTTAACCGAGGTGTAGGCTGCTCAACTGGCGCATGTTGCTGGGCAAACAAAAGATAAGTACTGCTACCAAACAGCTCTATGCGAAAACCATGCTGTTCCTGGGCAAATGCGCATCCCACAGGCAACAAACCAAACAGTATTAATACCATCCGTAGCACACCCACAATTTACAAAAAACAAGGCGATGAGCGACCGGATCAGTATAGATATAGTTACGGTGCAAGCCTCATCAGCTCGCTGCGCATAGTGGCAAACTCTGTTGGGTTAGTATAAGTTTGAGCGGGGCCGTACTCAACCTTTATTGCCTTGCCGTCCCAATAGGCCATTTTCTCCTGCTCGTAGCGTATGCTTTGCAGCTCCCTGATTTGCAGCCTTTGTAGCAGCGCTTCATCGCCATGCAGCTGTTTGCTGTGCCCAAACAGCTTGCCAATGCCATGCCTGTGGTCGGGCAGCTTTACCTCGCCGCGCAGCAGCACGGCAAACGATGTGTTTAGGAATGTTTCTTTGGGTATATACACGTAGTAGCTGCCGTCAGCAAAGATGAAGCTCAGTTTTACGGCGGGTGTCGCTATGCCGCAGTCGATTTTTAAACCGCTGCCTCTACCTGTATCTTCGGTTTTGCGGAATCCCCTGCCCACCAGGTACAGATTATCGCCACGCAGCTCTACGACAATGGCGGGCGCGATACTGCCAGCAGGCACTGTGACCTTTGCAGGCATGCGCGAAAAAGCGGGCGCAGCCGCCAGGAATAAAAGGGAAAAGATAAATACTCGTAACACGCCGTCAAGTTACGAAAACAAACAGCTATATCTGCTTAGTACTTATACAGCTGCAGCTGGCCGTTAATGCCCTGCCTGCCAAAAAACGGTTTGTTCTTTACATAGTACTTGCAGGGATGGTGGCGTTTGGTCCTGGGCTTCTTTGCACTGTTCACAAATTTTGTCGAGAGTGTTCTGTCGGTCAGCGACACACCTTCGTCGGTGTAGCCACCCGTCACTTTCGATATCTTTTGTTGCGGAGAACAGGAGACGAAAAACACGCACGCAATAGCGAGCAGTTTTACGACGATGAGAGAAACATTGGCGGAGTACATACTGGGGATTTGCTGCGAATGTAAACCTCTGCATTACCAACCATGGGGGTGAAAACACCCAATAACACGGCGTTAACAATCGCAAAACAAACCGATAACAAATCCTTGCCAGTAGCGGGTTTCGGGCAGTTTTTACACTAACTGTTCAGAATGAAATAATTAGCGGCACCAACCGGAAAAACGCACATAACATTTGCCAACCAAAGCAAGTAAAAAGACTGTCATAAATAGCTAGGGCACATGTGGGTATATGGTAGCGCAACTACCTTTATACCACAAACCTATTTTTCTAACCTCAACCTATTAATTATGATCCGCTTGATCACTCCCCTGCTGCTGATGGCAGCCCTTTCCCTCGGTCCCTTTTCTTTTGCACAACAACACAGGGTTAAACGCATACAGCGTGAGCAGTACACCTGGAACAACGGTATAGTAAAAACCGACTCCGCTGTTTTCCACTATTTTGGTGCCAATGGCGGACCTGTATACTGGCAGTGGGCAGAACAATTATCGCGCGGGCTATTGAGTGAAGGTCTGCATGCGTCAAACTCGTTGCTGGCGTACGATTCGGTAGAGAATATGGAGGACTATCCTATGTCGCCCTATTATACAGGATACTACCGCGCCCGGCAACAATTTAACAGCGTGGGGCAGTTGACAGATTACGCGCTGCACACAAAGGGGCAAAACGGCTATGTGGTAACCGAGACATCACACAACACGTACAACGGCCCACTGCTTACAGAAAATATCAAGGGCATTTCCAATACCAAATACATCTATAACTATCAGAACAGCGTATTGCAGCGAACAGATATTATTTCTACGCTACCCGGATCGTCTGTGTTCGCCTCTTACTACTACAGCTACGACCCGGCAGGCAACCTGAAACAAGTGATGTACGCCAAAGCCAACCCGGCTGCTACCAACGACAGTAATTGGAGCCTCTATAGCTACGATGGCCAAAACCGACTGATCGGATCGATGGAAATTGGCAGCTATTATAATGGCTTTAGAGATACTATTTTCACCAGGCAATACGCCTACAACGGCAACGGAGACCTGGTGCAGCAAGATGGCTACTCTGGCCCCATTCTTCAGCCCTCATCAAAACTGTTGAGCACTTACGATAACCAACACCGCAAAACGGAAATGATCCTGATGTATAGCCGGTATCCGACCTTTACCGTAGACACGCACCAGCATATTGTTTTCACCTATGACAACTACGGCCTGCTAACAAAACTCCATACCGAACAATGGGATAACGGCCAGTGGGTGCCAGGTCCCGACTCTGCAACCGCCAGTTCCTCACACACCTACACGTTTGAGTATGAAGTAGCCTGGCCAACAGGCGTGCCAGAGGTGAAGGAAGCGGCAAACGTAAAACTCTACCCCTCACCCGCTTCCGACTTCATCCGCATAGAAACAGAGTGGAAGAACGCCCAGCCATTTACTGCAGCTATACTGGACATGCAGGGCCGCGTAGTGCGCCAGTGGGATGAACCTGGCACAAAGCAATATGCACGCACCATACCACTCACTGAGTTGCCATCCGGAACATACATTATCAAACTCAATTGCGGAGAAGAACAATATTCTAACAGGTTCTCCGTTTATAAATAAGATTGGACAGTAAAGTAAAAAGCAAGGAACGGGCGGAGTCTTCCGCCCGTTGGTATTTTGTCTGAACCGCTGATTGAAATGATTAAAATGATTTCGCTGATTACACAGCTGGCATGAGCGAATTAGGCGTTAAGAACTCTCTCATTGAGTCCTTGAAAAAATCATCAAGAACGAAATAAAATTCATTGAGCGTAGTGGCCGCAGTGAAAGGTCTCAAGTAGAACAGCAGATGATTTCAACATTGCCTGATAGTAGCTCTACGCAACATAGTAAGCTATTTCACTGCAACGTAGCGAAATGAATTTTTAGCCGGTTTCGCTAAGCCTTGAACTTTCTTTTGCTTCTTTTCTTTGGTTCAAGCCAAAGAAAAGAAGGAGACGACACGAGTAGAAAACAAAAGCAGAATCATCACACCACCGTCACCCCACCGTAAACAATATGTAATAATCCTTAACAGCCGAAGCGAAACGCGTACACACGTAGTAACTTCATACTGACAACGGACAGTATCGATAAAAACAAAAAAACAACGGGCGGAATCATCCGCCCGTTGTTGCTGTTTATGTCTACCGCTTTCCAAATCGCAGCTTTACTTCACCCATCAGGTAACGAACGCGATAATCGCTGCCGTACTCAGGTTCACGGTAGTATATATCGGTAAGGTCTTCTATAGGCTGCATATATTTTAGCCCCACCGACCAGCGGTGATTGATCAACACACTTGCATTGCCCTCCAGCACCAGGTTGAATTTAATAGTTCCTTCCCGGCCATATATTATTGGACCGCCCATTGCCGATACGCGAATGCCGAGATCTTTTTCCGGCATCGGGTTTATTTGAAAACCCCCAACATGTATAATATGAAAACCCAGTGGACTGCTGCCGACCCTGGCCCCGGCTGCAAAACATATCGGGCGTTTGTTGCCATCGCCATACACATCGAACATTAACAGGCCAATAGCCCCGCTGCCAGCCGGACTACTGTCGTACCAACCACGGTCGGTAACTTTTACCATAGCCGGGCCTGCAGCTATCCCCAGCTCTACTCTTGCATTGTGCTCTTTTGCAGACTCATATCCCCTCGGCCCGCGACGTATAGATCGGGCAGGACGCTCACGCATGGGCATGCCCGAAGGTGGACGCGGCGTTAGCTTAAGTTCCACCGCTACACTCTGCATACGGTAGTTATTGAATCCCTCGCCCTTTTCAAACCTTACATTTAGTGCATAGCCGCTTCTTTCCCTATAGCTCGACAATGGCTTTACCAACTTTAAGCCCAATGTTAGGCTATGCCATTGAAAACCTACAGAGGCCTCTCCAACCCCGGAGATATTCGACTCATTGGCCATATCCTCTCCACCACTAAATCCGCCTGCACCTGCCGCGAAACGCAATGCGGTATGTTCACCCAATGCCTGCCGGTATTGAACACCTGCCAAAATGCTAAGTGCAAGTACGTCTACATGTTTATCCAGTGTTCCGTTAGCAAACTCCTCCGTATAACGAAAACCATGATGGCTGATGCGCACCCCAGCGTACGGAAACAGTTTGTGCGAGGTGGAAAACATAAAATCGGCTCCAGTGGAAAAGTAATCTCCGGTGCGCGAATTGCTGTGCGGCGCGAGTTCTTTATGAAGCTTTGGCATTGTCAATCCACCAGCCGCAATTAAATCGGCTTTGAACTGTGCAGATGATGAAATGGAGGCAACTAGTGCCAGAAGTAATAATGGGCAACGCATAGTTTAGGTCAGGTTTCAATAAGGCAGGGCAACAACAATGCCATTTTGCGCAAATGTAGCTTTATGACACTCATGCGACAATAGGCATACGATCTCATTCAAAAAAACGCCACCCCAAATGGATGGCGTTATTGGTTGAAATATCATTTGCCTAGTGCTGCACAACAACCCTTACAGAGCCAAGATAGCTATCACCATCGCGCAGTTGTATAAAATACACACCACCTGGCGCGTTGAAATTTACAGTTGCATTTTGTGGTGTCAGTTCACCGGTTTGCATCACAGCACCTGCAACATTCACCATCGAGTAGTGCAATGATCTCGTCAATCCCTCTACCCTGATGCCATTGGAAGCAGGATTGGGATATACTTTCAGTTTCATACTTGCTACATCGTCTACCGACGTGCAGGCGTTGATCGCCAGCGGTGCGCTGTTGGGTGCACCCTCAAAACTATTATTCAGATCGCCGCCACCGGTGTACACCACGCGCATGCGGTAGTTGATACCCGCAGGTGTATTGGCCGGAATGCTTACAATGATAGGATTGCTGCTGCCTGAACCTATTACAGACGGCAAGGTAAAGCTGCCATTAGCATCAGATAGCTGAACATCGTACATACCACCGGTCATATTGGCTGTAAAAGGCACTGTAGCAGTGTACGAGGTAGACTTGCAGAAGGGTGAGCCGGTAATAGTGCCCGCTGCCAGCTGTGGCTGCATTTGTGTAAATATCCAGGTAGCACCCAGGTTGCTGTTGTCGGCATATCCACCCGAAGCGATCACGTTACCATCGCCCGATATAGCAAGACCATAGCCCTGGTGTGCATTGCCAATGGCGCCGTTGCCATATAGCCGCAAAGGCTGTGTCCAGTTGCCGGTAGCATCCAGTTCGCTGTAGTAGGCAGCGCCTGCCTGGCTGTTCTCTTCAGGCGAGCTGAACACCACGCGCTTAGCATCGGCCGAGAGAGCAACTTTGTTGACAAAGGTCACGCTGTTTTGTGCAATGATGGAGGTTCCTATCTGGCTCCATACGCCGGTGCTGCTGCGTTTCATGGCCACTACACCGGTTGTAGGTCCGCCGAAGTTGATGGTACCTGCCACCAGCGTATCGCCAGTATAGCTGGCATCGATCGATTGACCTTGCAGCGACGGGTATGAGGTGGAGATAACCGGTATATACCCTTTATAGGTCCACCAGCTGGTCATTTCCCACTCTTGTATCTTATTGCCCGTAGGCTCGCCAATAAAAACGCGCGAACCATTACCTGCTATCGCTACATCAAGGCCGGAGTTGTCGCTGCCGGCGGCTAACAGGTAAGTGCTCCATGTGCTGCCGCTTTTGTAGATGATGTATGCAGCGCCACCAGTGCCGTAGGCAGAGGCACCTACGACTATCGTGTTACCGTCATCGGTCATATCCAGCGATATGCCGTAGCGCGACCACAGCCACTGCGTGCCCGAAGGGTGCAGCCAGCCGGTCACGTCGCTCCAGTCGCCATTCACGTCTTTTTCAAATATCCATACGCCGCCGCTGCCGTCGTTATCGCCCCAGCGGCCTATGGCTGCCCTGCTGCCGTCTTTCGACATGGCGATGGCGCTGCCAAAACCATTGTCTACATAGTTGCCATTCACAAACAGGTTCTTCAGCGGTGCCCAGATGGTGGTATCAAACACCCAGGCATTGCCCTGGCGGTTGTATATATGTACGCTGCCACGCTTGTTGCTGTCGCGCGGGGCGCCTATCATCATCGTATTACCATCGCCCGAGATGCAGATGTGTGCCCCCTGGTAAGGGGTGGTGATGAAATTGTTGTTGACGATCTTGGTTTGGAAGAAATACTGCGCCTGGGTTTGTGCCACACAAAACACACAACACAATAGGGCAAGGGTAAAAACACGCATCACAATAAACTTTTAATTGAGAAGCGAAGTTACGTGTTTCAGGGGTGCAAAACGTGCGTGGGGCGGGGATTTTACCCCTTACTTCACAAACATTTCCCTTACTGTTTCGCCCTGGTTCACGAAAACATATTGCTTGCCGCCAACAGACTGGTATTGCCGGCGTATCAATACTACATCAATGAAGGCCCAGCAGGTTTTTACCGCAGTAGCTCCCTGGAAGTATTTGTCTGCTCTGTTCTTTATTGTCTTGGAAGATATAATTGCCGTTCCGTTTACGGCGCTCACGATATTACTTTGCATTCTTTGCCTCTGTATATCCAGCAGTACATAAGCCGAGTCGGCATCGGTTTGATTGAACTGTAGCACAAAATCAGAATCGTGCGAGATGTATTTAGGAAGTGTGCCGCTGAATAAGGGAAATGAACCACCCGTGCTGAAGTTAATAACACCCGTGCCGGGGAATCCCATTGCCATCCAATTATTATTCCCAGCAGGCTGCCATACTGCAGCAATATCATCTTTCTCAAATGTGTTGGCCGATTGTGGCAGGTAACCCAACTGCATGCCGTTGATACTTACCGTGCCAGATGCTTGCTTGCTGGTGTCGGGGTACTTACAAACATCGGCCCATGCCCAGGTGCGTTCACGTTTATCCAGGGTGTTGCCCATGCTGTCTTTGATGTGTGCATCTATTTTGCCGGCGCCAAACACGCCCCAGGCATTCCATTCGACCCCTCGCATATAGTTTGAATAGGTGGGCAAAAGCGAGTCGGCATCTGTAAATACGCGCACGTACGGAGCGTAGCTCGTCGATTGGTTCTTTTTCTTGCAGGCCTGCGATACAATAAGCATTACAATGAGCAACGATAAAACAAGAATTCGCATAGGTGGGTTTTAGAACTTAACGTAAGATAGGCGGGATTAGTATTTAGGCAATGCCTGTCTTGTTATTACTCCTTAACCATGCATTGCAGCGATTGCATGAATTTAATGGCCTCGGCTCGTGGCAATGCGAGATCATGCTCAATGGTATATTCGTCAAACTCTCTGCCTGTTTTCTCCCTCTGGTATTTCCTATTCCTCCATGCGCTGTATTGGGTGATCGCCTGGATCGGTACATCCTGCATCTTCTTTAGTAAAACAGTGTCGCCGAACACAGGTGTGACGCTTTCTACTTTTTGTTCGTCAACATCCCAATGCAACTGCCGGGCCTTGCCCTTTAGCAAAATGTAAAAATCATGGGCGCACGTAACCGAATACGGCTGGTCATATTTATACAGCGTACCATCACTAAATTTGATCTCATACCTGTTTTTTGTACGCCGCAACTTGTCGGCAAAATAAGGGTAAGTGACGCTAAGGGAAATATAAAGCCTGTTTGGTTCGCTTTCCGGATATAACTGATAGCTTATGTCTTCGCCGTTTCTATCCGGCTTATGCAGTTCTACTATATAACCGTACATTACTTTTGCCTTTTTCCGGCTTTCGGCCTTATACCATTCATCATACTTGCCTGCTATCAGCAGGTCGTAGTATTGCTCCTGGCACACATACCCCGTATCGCGCCTTATAAGCTGACTGCAATCCTGCGCCGATGTACACAACACCACCAGCAACAGTATAAAAGATATTACAGTTGTCTTCACGCAACTAATATACAGCATGATGGATTAATTGTCTGAACCGCTGATTAGAAAGATTAAAATGATTTCACTGATTACAGAACCGGCATGAGCGAATTAGGCGTTAAGAACTCTCTCATTGAGTCCTTGAAAAAATCATCAAGAACGAAATAAAATTCATTGAGCGCAGTGGCCGCAGTGAAAGGTCTCACGGAGACACGAAGATGATCTCAACATTGCTAAATAGAGATCATCAGCAACATAGTAAGCTATTTCACTGCAACGGAGCGAAATGAATTTTTAGCCGGTTTCGCTAAGCCTTGAACTTTCTTTTGCTTCTTTTCTTTGGTTCAAGCCAAAGAAAAGAAGGAGACGCCACAAGCAGATTACTTATACACAACATACAACACCATCCTCGACCGCTTACTATCAGAAGGAAGATATCTGAACTCCCAAACACCCTTTAACACATCGGGTGGTAATCGTGAACATCCCTTTCTTACCTCGTTGAAAAACTGGGAATTGATATGGCCATTGGGATCCCTGTTGCCATGCGCCCGCGCTTCGTCGTACCAGTCCTCGGCTATTTTTGTTGTCAATGAATGAAACACCAGGTGATACTCAACGGGACAATGATCGGCTGCAAATTTCTTTATCTGAGACAAGTTAGCAGGCAGCTCGAACCGGAGCAAGCTGCTCACATCGAAGCTTTGCTTTTTTGAGGTATCCAGGAATTTTTGCCAGGCTTTATGATCCTGGGAGTGTGAACTGTAATAGTAGAGTATCTCCAGCGCGTCCAGCGTGCTTTGTCCTTGTGCAATGGCTTTCTTGAGGTGCGGTATGTAGAACTTATGGTTCTTATGATCGTGCACAGCAAGAAGGCCGGCATACAATCCACCATTCTGCATAGTGGGCCAGCCGTTTTTCGAGACGTAATTATACAAAGTAGCACTGTGAACGCTGTCTGTTTGATTCATTTGGTTACTCAACTGTTGGCATAGCTCCCCGGTGCTGCAGCTATCCAATTTGCTCCTTACGATCCGGTCTTCTTTATACATGCTTTTAAACAACTGGTACTGCGCATTCTTCGGCGCGTTGTAGGCGCGGGTAAAGGCTTCGATAAATGTATCCTTAGCAGCTTTTGAACTCTTAAACCTCGAAAGGAACTCAGGCAGCGATTCCGGTGTCTGCCCCAGGAACATCATATAATATGGATCGCTTTTGACTAAGTATTCCCCGGCCTTTGCACTATCGCCGCGGGTAGAATAAGAGCCAGCCTGGAAATTGGCACCTAGTGGTGTTTTCGACAAAGCCTCTTTCAACTCTTGTTTTTCGGTGGCCGATAAAGTATCGTTCTGCGCATGTGCATACGTGCCAAGGAGCACGCAAGCGCAAGTGATCAAAAACAGCTTCATAATGTGTGGTTCGGTATAGACGATCAAAATACAACTAGTTTTCGATAGCATCGACAGTATAAAATCAAAAACGCCACCCCGAAGGATGGCGCCTGAAAGTATTATAGCAAGAGTATTAATTCACGTGTTCGAGTATCATGATGTTCGGTTCACCAACAACACCGCTTTTCTCCAATACCTGACGCAGGTTAGCAATAAAAGCCTTAGCCGACTCAGTATCGCCCATTTCGCATACTACTGTCACTTTGTTAGGATTATCTGTATCCCTGAACAGATTCTTCAGCGTTACGCCAGCCCTAGCACGTACCTCCGCGCCAGCTTCAAAACCTATTTTCCATGCATTGAAATCTTTTACTTCGTGGGTGTTGATGATCGTTACCATAATAGTTTGATTGTTTTATAAAGCAAAACTACAGGCCGGTTTTTCGGTGGGCATTGACATTTGTTAAGAAATGTTTTTGAACCTCAGATTAAGCTGATTTGACTGATTAGGCTGAATGTCTGAACCGGAATTTTTAGAATTAACGAATTACTGGAATTCGAAGACCGGCATGAGCGAAATAGGCGTTAAAAAATTCATTGAGCGCAGTGGCCGCAGTGAAAGGTCTCATAGAGAATCAAAGATGATTTCAACATTGCTAAATAGAGATCATCCGCAACATAGTAAGCTATTTCACTGCAACGGAGCGAAATGAATTTTTAGCCGGTTTCGCTAAGCCTTGATTTTTTCTTTGCTACTTTCTTTTGCATCAAGGCAAAAGAAAGTAGAAGACAACACATTACCCAAACCTCGAACTAGTAGCAGAAACCTCCACCCTCCTCGACCTCGCCACGCGAATAGTTTCATAGATCACCAGAACCAGCAGTATGGCAAAAAGAATAGCCGACGACCCCATAGTACCAAACCCAAGCCCGCCCTTTTCCGGGCCTTTAGTGAGCACATCGCCAAAGGTGGCACCAAACGGACGCGTCAATACAAACGCTATCCAGAACAAAGCCACATGCGATATAGAAGTGAAATAGTACAGCAGCACGATGATCACCAGCAGGCTGCCTATCAGTAAAGCGCCGCCCATAAAACCAAGCCCTGAATCATCGGCCAGGAAATCTCCCAGGGCAGTACCTAAAGTGTTAGACACCAGTATGGCTGCCCAGTAAAACAATTCAACTTTAAGCGACCGTATATTGGTAACCGACAATGATTTTTGCGTGATGCGCCATATGGCCAGTATGATAACGAGCAGGGTAACCAGCAGTGCTGAACCCTTGGCATATCCCAGCCCCAGGGTGCGGTCCATATAGTCGGACATGGTGGTACCGGCCGTACTGGTAGACAAGATGACCAGCCAGTAAATAGGTGGTATATAACGCTTTGCCACCAGCTGCGCCACCAGCGTAACGAAAAAAGCACCCAGCAATATCATGGAGCTGACCGCATAACCCACGTTCATGGTCATGGAAAGCAAGTCGCCGGCAGTTTCGCCAAGCGTTGTGGCGCAGATCTTCATCACCCAAAACAAGAAGGTTATCTCCGGTACTTTCTTCAAGTGCTCGCTGGCTGTAGCAGACATATGTTGTTAGTTATACCGCAGCTATGTAAAAATGATACCAATAGGGATCGTCTGAACCGCTGATTTGATTGATTGAAATGATTGCGCTGATGTCTGAACCTCTGATTAGTCAAGATTAGACTGATTAGAACTGTTTCCGTCAAAAAGACGATAAGCGTAACAGCGCGTGGCCATCTTCTTGTCCTGCGGAGTCCCGCCGGCGGCGGGAGACAAGAAGTGCCCTTTTATTCATTGCATGTTTGTCTTTTCAAAGGCATTCATGAGCGCTGCGCTAGTTCTTTTGTTTCTTTTCTTTTGGGCAAGCAAAAGAAAAGAAAGAGACGAGGAACGATAGAATGAAGAACAAAACCTCAAGAGCACTATAGGAATTCTTAACCTGAATATGGCAGGAGAAAACCCACCTGCTCATCCGTTGCCGATCCCTAAATCGCATTCGACCAAATATGTACCACCGTAACCAGAAGCAACATATACAAGCAATTGACCAATACATTATCTTTACATCATATCTTTCACCTTTATAATCTATGCAAACAATGATTAGAACATTACTTGCTATTTGTCTTATTCTCCAGGTTCCTGCGACCTATGCGCAGCAGTTCAGGTTAAAAAAGCTGGTGCGGTCTACCATGTACAACGAAACCGGTATGACCGAAGATTACACCATGAACTACTATTATTCCAGCGATAAACCGGGGCCGTTTACTGCGAAGTGGGCAGGTATTGGCCACAACCCCTTTCCGTTCAATCTTTCCGGCACCCTGCTATACGATAGTGCGATACAAACGAATAAAAATATGAGCGCGTCGCCCATCGCGGAGTATATATACCAAACCATAAATGCTCAAAACCAGATAACCAAACGGGAGACATATGACAAAGCCGACGCCACTACGCCGTTGACACTGTTTATTAGCCAAATATTTACCTTCAGCGGCACGTCATTGATATCGCAAACTAACAACGACGACCTCTATACGTACGTATACAAAAATGGCAAGCTCGATACCTCTTACTATTATCCCCTGGGTGCATCGACGCCATTATATTTTAATGTATACAGCTACAACACCAACGGCGATATAACGTCGACAAAAAGTTATAACAGCGCGGGAGTGTCTGACCTTCAGCGCTACTATACCGGGCCAAATGTGACAGACGCCGTAACGCTCTATACCACTTATAGCACGTCAGTAACAGACACTACCTTCCGTAGCATCTATACCTACAACGCACAAAACGAGGTGGTGACCTCGGAGAACTGGAATTGCGCAACGCCGGGTACAGACCTTATTCTGAGAAACCAGAATTTCAACACATACGATGCTAACAACAATATCCTGGAAAGCCTTCTCAAAACCGAACGCAACGGGCTTCCCGGCCTTGACACAACACGCAATAGCACGTACACCTACAATACCTGGGGGCAGCTCACTAAGGTGGAGACCCTGAACTGGGACGGCACCCAGTTCAAACCGATGTCTGACACCAGCGATGCCAGCTCA
Source organism: Polluticoccus soli (assembly GCF_029269745.1). NCBI lineage: Bacteria > Pseudomonadati > Bacteroidota > Chitinophagia > Chitinophagales > Chitinophagaceae > Polluticoccus > Polluticoccus soli. The sequence continues at coordinate 271,189 of NZ_JARJHT010000003.1, forward strand.
TCGCAAAAGATTGAGATGGAGTATGAACTGTACTGGCCTGCAAGCGTACACGAACTAAACAACGATGCACAGGTAAAACTTTATCCATCACCCGCATCAGATTTCATACGCGTAGAAACAGAATGGAAACAGGCTACGCCGTTTACCGCAGCTATACTCGACATGCAAGGCCGTGTAATACGCCAGTGGGACGAACCTGCAACCAAAGTCTATACACGCAGCATACCGCTTACAGAATTACCATCGGGCATGTATATGATCAAACTGCATTGTGGAGAAGAACAATTCTCTAAACAGTTCTCTGTCTACAAATAATATTGGGAGGAATAAGTAAAAACTAACCAACGGGCGGATTCTTCCGCCCGTTGGTGTTTTTCTCTGAACTTCAGATTAAACTGATTTCCGAAACCAGCATGAGAGCATTAAGAACTTCCTCATTGCTCGAGTCGCTAAGTTGCCGTTCGCCTTTTCTTGCTAACTTTAAGTACAAACCACCGCACTATGGCAAAGACCTTTACCCTCTTGTTCCTTGTGCTTATTGTAGCGCTCACCTCATTCGCACAGAGGATGCGGTTTAACGATACCACAAACGTATGGACCGAATGCGACTGGAAAAATACGGTACACGGCGGCGCTTACGCGGATTACAGCATTTCGGATGACACAGTATGGAATGGTTACAAGTACTACTTTCATTACAGGTACAGCGCATGGATAAGAGAAGACACTGCCAACAGGATATTGTACTACAGGTTTCAAACCGATACCGCAGATAAAGTCTTCGTCGATTTCAATATGGCGGTGGGCGATTCATTATTTTTTTTACACCCAGTGCATTCGATGAAGCTTTTGCAGGTCGACTCCGTACCTATCAACGGCAGCTTTCACCGGGTATTGAAGTTTGACAGGTTCCCTATAATGGAAGGGGTCGGCCCGCAGCAGCTTGGCATTGGACCTGATGCGCCATTTTATCCCATTTGCTGTTTCGAGAACAATGGACAACGACCAACTTTTCCCTACCCACAGGTATGGTTCGATAATGTGACGAGCTGCGTGACCAGCATCAAAGAAATCAACGAAATAAAACGATCCGTCGTTGCACCCAACCCCATTACCGCCAACAGCCGCATCATACTGCCGCGTGCAATACCCGGTGGCCAACTCGTTATCACCAACACCACAGGCCAAACTATCAGTTCGTTGCAGATCGGGAATGAAACAAGCTTACCGCTTCCACAGCTATTACCGGCGGGCGTTTATTTCTACCGTATTACAAATGCAACTAAAGAAGAAAGCTATCCAGGCAAGTTTATTGTAGAATAAAAAACGACTCTGAACCGTTGATTAGAATGATTGGGCTGATGTCTGAACCTCAGATTAGTCGAGATTGGACTGACTAGGGCCGTTTTCTGATTCCGAAAAAAACGGCATGAGCGAATTAGGCGTTAAAAAAATTCGTTGAGCGCAGTGGCCGCAGTGAAAGGTCTCATAGCGAACAACGGTTGATTTCAACATTGCCTAATAGTAGCGCTCAGCAACATAGTAAGCTATTTCACTGCAACGAAGCGAAATGGATTTTTAGCCGGTTTCGCTAAGCCTTGAACTTTTATTCATAGTCATGTCTGTCTTTCATTGGCATTCATGAGCGCTTCGCTGAGTTCTTTGCTTCTTTCTTTTGGTTCAAGCCAAAAGAAAGAAGAAGCAACATCAGCACCCTGATGCCCACCGTGTGGCTAGATTGCTTCGGACATATTTGCGGTCGCAAATACTCTCTCGCAATGACGTGACGTGGAAGAAATCAAAAAAAAGAACAAATTCTTAGAAAGGCTCAATAGAAGTCGATGACATAGGAATAAATACCACCAATGGATTTGTCTTTTTCGTCCTCCAAAAACACAAATTCTTCCTTCGTAATAAAACCTGACGAATAGATCACTTTATATGTTTGAGTAAACTCCTTCTGAGTTTTGCCACTCTTCACATTCGTAGAATATCCATTTTGCTCTAAAGTAGCTGACTGAACATCACCGCGATTATTATTCATCCTCTCCAGCATTGCCGATATTGAATCAGGCGGGGTATCTGCTAAACATTGTGAGCTAAACAGAGACTTTGTCGAATCAAATTTTTTCTCTTTCAGATAACTATAAAACTTGCTCGTAACCTTAGTCGCATCGGGCGTCAATTCCTCTACTCTGTTGCTGCAAGAAGTCATCACCCCAATCAAAATCGCACTAATAAAAACATATAGTTTCATAGCCTCAATATACGCTCGAAGGTTGTCAAAACAAAAACGCCACCCAACAGGATGGCGTTCTATTAAACCTTTATTTCAAACCGCTTCGGCGGCGGCATGTCCCAGTCTATTTTGCGCTTCACCAGCCACAGTTCTTTTATCTCGCTCTTCTTCATGGTAAACTGAGGATAGAACTCTTCGTTGTCAGATATCATCACGAACGTCTCGTTATCGTCCTTGCGGAAGAGACGTTTCACCATGATACGATCGTGCGTTACCACTACGTGTATGTAAAACTGCGCAGTAGTATTCCAGTAATCCTGGTCCACACGCTCGGCTACTACATGGAAATGTTCCTTCAGCGTAGGCTCCATACTATCGCCACTCACCTCGAACACACGGTAGCGTTCGCCCTTGTAGGGCATGTTAGGTATGCGCATATGCTCCAGCTCGCCTACGAAAACGGGATCTTCGTAGTGCTTGCTATAGCCGGCCTGCGCCATAATAGGCACCACGCTCAGGCCCTCTTCTTCGCGAATATCGCCAAGGGCTTTGCGCATGCGTATATCCTCCCCTGTCATGCGGCTGTTGGCCAGCGCGCCTGCAGCGGGGTTGTTGTATAAACCACCAAACAACTGCTCTACACTCAAACCGAGCGCGCGTGCAGTCTTTTCTTTCAGGTCTTCGTCCAGCCGCGACTTGCGGAAGTTGTAATAGAGCGTCGACCTCGGCACGCCGAGATATTCGGCCAGGCCGTGCACACCCAGCTTACTGAGCTTGGCTGCATTCTGAAGGGCTTCACCCTCATGTATTTGCATCATCATAGTAACGGATTAGATTAAAAAATATTCAATTTCCTTTTGGACATTTGTACAATTTCTGTACATTTGTACAACATTCAAGACAATGATGCTGCATTGTTGCACAAATGTATAATAACTATTAGAAACAACCAACACATGAAAACAGAATTTTTTTCGGCACCCGAGAAACGGACCCTCAAGCAAAAGCTCGCGCAGTACGGTGCCATCAAAGAATGCGCAGAGCAAACCGGTATCCACCGCACCACCATCGCCCGCATCCTGAAAACCGGCGAAGCCACCCAGGCAATAATAGAAAAGATGAGAGAGTATCTGAGAGGAGAGAGTAAGGTGTTTGTGGAGGAGTGAGGGCTGAACCTCAGATTATTCGTGATTTGACTGATTAGGCTGATTGGATAAAGTTCTTTGAAAGATTGTCTGAACCGCTGATTAGAATGATTGAAATGATTTCGATGATTTCAGGATCGGCATAAGCGAGGAGAGCGTTAAGAAAAATGCTGGAACGCAGCGGCCGCATTGAAAGGTTGAGTAGCGCGCGAAAGAGGAGATCAACATTGCCTGGCACTTACCACAACTGGAGATAGTAAGCTATTTCAATGCAGCGGAGAGCAGGCATTTTTTAGCTCGAGTCGCTAAGCCTTGAATTTTCTTTTGCTTCTTTTCTTTGGTTCAAGCCAAAGAAAAGAAGAAGCGACATCAGTGCCTTGATGCCCGACGCGTGGCTAGATTATTTCGTTCACGATGATTTTTCAAAGGCCTCAATGAGATTGTTGCTTCGGCCGTATTTGTGTTACCTCGAGTCACAATTATTTTTTAATTGTCTCGGTGAGAAAGTTCGCAAATACTCTCTCGCAATGACGGAGGGAGAAAAGACAAGACAAAAGAAAGTAGAAGACAACACGAGCAAATAATAAAAACACGTTGATAAATAGGCAAAGACATAAACCCATCACCATGAAACAAAAAACTATGGGTTAGTAAGCGTAAACCCATCACCATGCAAAACCTAAACGAAAACAAAAAGGGTTAGTCATCATAAAAAACATAAACCCATCACCATGAAACAAGACCCCTAAATCCCCTGAAGGGGACTTGAAAAAGTTCCCTCTTTAGACCGGCAATTGATCAGTCATCAATTCCGGTCGGGGGCGGAGGGGCACACAAACAAAAACCACAAAAACAAAAATCACAATCATATGGAACAACAAAAATTTTATGAACACGTAAGCAAGTGGATCAAAAGTTACCACAACGCCGACGCACTCGAATGGCTGCGCAAATTCATTAACGCCAGCCAGCAACCCGTGCATATAAAAGAAAAGCTGCATCGCGAGATAGACATCAAGATGGCAGCGCTGAAAAACACACCGTGCTTTGCCAACGTAAACGGCGACATGTACCTGGTAGACTACGAAGGACATCCACGCGTATACACCACCCGCTTCAGCGCCATCTGCAAAGTAGCCGAACTGAAAGTGCGTGGCTATGCAGCAGAACTAGTGCCCGGCAATGTGTTTTACCGCATCAGGTTAGCAGACCCAGCCCCTATGGAAGAACTGGCCGCCTGCGGATGCTAACCGATGTGTGGCCGTCGCTTCAAACCCTTATCACCTTTCAAGCAATATGAAACAATAACATGAAAACTTTTTGAGCAGACCACGATACTAAACGCTCCATAAAGAGACCTATAGCCCTATCATTTTTTTGAAAACATCACCAGACCCATTATCGCACCGATAGATAAACATTTATTAAGCAGATAAAAACATCATCATGAACAAGCAATTAATAGTAACCGCCACACCATCGCCCGACGAAACATTTGCCCGCGCCATGAGCATCAGTGCAGACAGAGAAGCACAGATAGACGAACTGATGGATAAATACCACGGCGAGACGGACACCTACCCCGACGCCCTCGCCGCGATATCAAGCGAACTCCATACCGCCAACGAGCTCGCCTACGTCTCGTTCCACCTCGGCGCCTTCGCCGAAAGCCAAAGAACCAAACACGAACTACTGAACAAGCTGCTGGGAGAATAGAACTACCCCGTATCCCCCCGCCTGCCGCAATGATTTCTTTATTTGACAGGCTGAAGGGGGAACTCATTATAACACGCCCCCTTTCAGGGATAGGGGTTTAAAAAAGCAGATAAGCACGCAAACGTCCAGCCTATGATGGCGCCTTTGTTGAGCGATAGCGAAACAACCAGCGCCATGACGACGATAAGCGAACTGCGAAACAGCGCGTGGCTATCTTCTTGTCCCGCGGAGCGATTGGACAAGAAGTGTCTTTTTCTTTTGTTTCTTTTCTTTTGGACAAGCAAAAGAAAAGAAAGAGACGAGGAGAGAAACGCAGTAGAAACAGTTGTGATGTCGAGTAGACTTTCTTTTGCATCAAGGCAAAAGAAAGTAGGAGACGACATGAGCAAGCAGCAAGGACGAATAAAGAAAAACCTCCATGGTATGGTCCTTGCAAGCACCCGACCGAAACACCCAGGACGAAACGATGAACCACAGACAACAAATTAAAAGCCCCATCACCATGACAACAACCGACAACAAGATCATCACCTCCATCATAACCAACGGCGACATCAGCCGCCTCACCCCACAGCAGAAAGTAGAATATTATAAACAATTCTGCGAGAAGCTGGGATTAGACCCCATGCTGCAACCATTCAGGATACTACGCCTCAACGGCCGCGAAATGCTGTACTGCGACCGCACCGGCACACAGCAGCTAAATAAACTATACAAAGTCAGCCACGAGATAAAAGCAAGAGAAGTGACCGGCACCTGCTACGTAGTGACCGCCCAGGCATCCACACCCGACGGACGCACCACCGAAAGCATCGGTGCAGTGTCTATAGGCAATATGAAAGGCGAGAACCTGTGCAACGCGATGATGAAAGCCGAGACCAAAGCAAAACGCCGCGCCACACTCGACCTTCTCGGCCTCGGCATGCTCGACGAATCAGAGATCCCCGCAGGACCATACAAAGGCAACATCGAACTCACCAGCATCTATGCAAATCATCCCCTCTTCGAAGGGGGCGTAGGGGGATGTCCACTCGCGACGGGCATAGATGAAATGCGCGAGAACGATGCTGACGACAACGGCATACCCACCTCCCTCTTCCTCACATTAAACGGATTAAAGAAAGAAGTAGACCGCTGCACCACAGAGCAAGAACTAGTCACCCTCTACAACGACAACAAAACCCGCATAGACAAAGAACCCAAGCTGAAACAGTTGTTTACCGAAAGGAAGAATGAGTTGAGGAAGTGTGTGGCTGCGTAGAAACTACCCCCTATCCCCCTGAAGGGGGAACTCATTCCGTAACAATTCCGCCAATGGCGGAAATAAGCCAAAAAGGTTTCCCCCTTCAGGGGATAGGGGGTAAATAAAGACGATAAGAGATATGCAGCCGAAAACATGATGGCGCCTTTGTTGAGCGCAGCGAAATTGTCTGAACGTCAGATTGACTGATTCCGCTGATTCCTGAAACCCTGGCATGAGCGACGAAAGCGTTAAGAAAAATGTCCGGAACGGAGCGGCCGCATTGAAAGTCACAGTAGAGTGGAAAGACGAGATCAACATTGCCCGGCACCTACCACACAAGACGATAGTAAGCTATTTCAATGCAGCGCAGTGCAGGCATTTTTTAGCTTGAGTCGCTAAGCCTTGAACTTTTCTTTGCTTCTTTCTTTTGGTTCAAGCCAAAAGAAAGAAGAAGACGATACGAGCAGGAAAACACATAACCCCTATCAAAATGAAAAAACAATCCACCTGGTTCTCCCACGACAGCAACGCCAGCCTCGACCCGAAGATCATAGCCCTCACCGCCACCCACGGCATAGCAGGCTACGGCAGGTGGTGGAGGCTCGTAGAAATACTGCGCGCCGAAGAACGATACAGGTACAACATCACCACCCCATTTGCCTACAGCGTCCTCGCCAAAGAACTAATGTGCAGCACCGAAGAAGCAAAGCAATTCGTACAAGACTGTATACAACAATACCAACTCCTCCAAACCGACGAAGAACACATTTGGTCAACCAGCCTGTGTGGCAGGATGGAGCATATGGACACGCAAAAAGCCAACTATAGCAAGGCCGGGAAGCAAAGTGCACAAGTGAGGAAAGAGAAGCAAGCAGCGTCGTTGCAACAATCCTCCAACGACGTTGAAACAGCGTTGCAACATTCCTCAACAAAAGAAATAAAACAAAACGAAACAAAACAAAACGAAACTACAACTACGTCGGAAGGCGAAGGCGAGGTGGAAGAAACTGTGAAGGAAGAGCAGAAACCCGAAGCAGACTGGCAAGCCCTCAAACAACAAGCCCTTCAAGACACCGGCTTCACCTACGCCATCATCAGCACCGGCAAGCTCAACGAAGTGCAGCTAGACCAATGGCTCACCGCCTTCAACCGCATCCTCACCATACGCAGCGAGCCAGCCAAAAGCCTGCAAGACTATCGCAACCACTTCCTCCACTGGTTCAAGTTCCGCGACCCGCAGAAAGAAGACCCGCAAACCTTCCTCGTCCCCGAAGCCAGGAACAAAGCCCCCACCATCATCAACACCCAAACCTTCCTCAAAACCCCGCAGCAGATAGAAGAAGAACGCGCACAACAAGAGCAATGGAAGAACCGTATAGCGAGGTAACCCCCTATCCCGCTAAAGGGGGAACGCACTATAACATACTCCCCTATCGGGGATAGAAGTGAAAAAAACCGGCATGAGCGAATTAGGCGTTAAGAAAATTCATTGAGCGCAGTGGCCGCAGTGAAAAGTCTCGCAGACAACAGGAAGCTGATTTCAACATTGTCAAATAGAAATCGACTGCAACATAGTAAGCTATTTCACTGCAACGGAGCGAAATGAATTTTTAGCCGGTTTCGCTAAGCCTTGAATTTTTCTTGCTTCTTCTTTTGTTTCAAGACAAAAGAAGAAGGGATGACTAAAGCGATGAAGACGAAAACAGAACAAAAAGCCCAACACCATGCAAACAGCCAGAACAATCCCACTAAACACTGACATGGTCCCCCCTTTAGGGGGCGGAGGGGGTTATAGGCAACACCTCGACTACGACGAACCCCTCGAAAGCGCAGTGTTAGGAGTATGCCTCATAGAACCCCAATCCTTCGGAACCATCTACACACTCCTCACGCAGGAATGCTTCTACACGCAAGCCAACGCACAAGTCTACGCAGCCATGAACACCCTCTGGGAGAAAGGCGCACCCGTCGATCTGCTAACACTCAGCAGAGAACTCTACGACAACAACATAACAGAAATACGCGGCTACCCCACCGCATACTATCTCACATCACTAACGAAGGACATCGTCAACTCAGCCCACCTCCAGCACTGGTGCCTCATGTTAAGAGAACTTGCAGCAAGACGCATGATGATCAGCCTCACCTCCACCCGCTTCTCCGGAGATGATGTCATCACCCATGCCGAACACATACAACAGCAAATAAAACAAGCCCTCGACATACGCGCTACCGACGACTGGCTCGATGCCTCCGCCGCAGCCCTCGCCCTCACCAAACACATGGACGATGCCCAAAACAAAGACCGCATAGGAGTATCCACCACATTCCACAGCATAGACAAGATAAACGGAGGCTTCCGCCCCGGGCAGCTCGTGGTGATAGGCGCGCGCCCATCAGTAGGCAAAAGCGCACTCATGGGCGCCATAGCCACACAAGCCGCCATGCACGGCACACCAACAGGAGTCATCTCGCTCGAGATGCCCGCCGCCGACCTCTTTGGCCGCATGGTGAGCGCCGACACACACATACCCTTCACCGATATCGACCGCAACCGCATCACTGAAGACGATCAACGAACATACATCTACCAATCCATCACCCGCCCCGCCGGACTGCCCCTCTGGTTCTCCGACACCGCCCAGGTAAACATACACGACATACGCGCCAAAGCCGAAAAACTAAAACGCCGCCACGGCCTCGGCCTCCTCATTATCGACTACCTGCAGCTCATAGAAGAAACCACCACCACAGCCACCCGCAACCGCGAGCAAAACATCTCCGCCATCTCCCGCGGACTAAAAATGCTGGCCATGAACCTCGGCATACCCGTCATTGCCCTCAGCCAGCTGAACCGCGAAAGCGAAGCCCGCGCCCACAAACGCCCATCGATGGCCGACCTCCGCGAATCGGGCGCCATAGAGCAAGACGCCGACATCATCATGCTCCTCCACCGCGACTGGCGCTGCGGCATCACCACCGACGCCCACGGCCACAGCACCGAGCACCAGGCCGACCTCCTCATCCCCAAATGGCGCAATGGCACCCCCCTCGACCTCAAACTCCACTTCCACCCCCACACCATGCGGTTTGAAGAGAGGACGTAAATAACAAGTCCCCCTCCTCTCTTTGAGGAGGGGCCGAGGGGTGGTTGCTGAAGCACGCGGGAGTGTTGAAGAAAGAATAGCAGCCTTATGTACCAGGCGGCCGGATGCCTATAAAGCCACAGTGGCGTTGGCACCGTTGAAAGGGAGGATGGCTATTGAAGCATTCATGTCCTCAACATTTTTCCAATTTTTGAACTATATTCTTATCCTTAGTTTCGTACATTTATTATTTTTACCATCCATTTTGATTATTAGTTATTTACCAGTACGAACTAATTACCTAAACCAGTTATCAGCACATGCAAGAAATCAAACAATCGTCTCTTAGGGACGCATTACTTGCGTCCATAGGCGACTTTCTGTGGGAGGAAGGCTTCAAAAAAGACGACATAACGAAACGTGGGATTCTAGAAGTAATTAACCTCATTTCAGATTATCACGAAGAAGGAACAGCTTTGTATCCAGAAGTGCTGGTGACAAACAATTTGGACTTTTTCGAAACTATTCCGAACAAGGATGTTGTCATCCAAGAGGGTGCCCTAACAATCGAGGAGTTTCGAAGTGCTGTCAAACTATGTGCGCCGTTAGCAATAAACAGTTGGATTATATTTATAGAAGTAAAGGGCAACAGGATAAAATATGGCATCACCAGCGCCGAAATGACAGAAACAAGTCCCTCCATATATCATCAGACAGTAGGTGAATTAAGAGTCGAATACAAAGACACCACAATAGCGTATATCCGAAATATTGGACAGAAGACAGTCGAATTGGCAGGGCTAAAAAACAGGCTTGTCGTTTCGTTGACATTGGACGAACCAAAGCCTTTGACTATGAACGAAATATCGGAATTATGTCAGAGTATCGCTGCTGGTTGCGAACAGAAACTTCGGGTAAATGTTAAAACTTTTTTCGAAAAATTAATCGATGAAACCCTAAAAATTGGTCACGGGAATCTTATAGGTATTGTTGAAGACGATGACAAAAAAATAGACAACCTTAAGGCAGAAATAAAAGGCAATGGTGGAATCTATTTGGCAAAGCCCATAGACTTCCAGTCGCTTATAGAGGATTCGGAGATCAACAAAAATAGTGAGTCGTCTATCAATTTAAAGGCATTTGCTTCGGTAATAAAGTCGATGTTAAACCATGATGGGATAACCATAATAAGCACAAAAGCTCGCCTTATAGGCTATCACATTTTGATCGATAGCTACGTTAATAAAGGCGACGTACTGGTGGGTGGTGCGCGATCAAAGGCCTTTGTATCAATGCAGAATTGTGGCCATTTCAAATTCTGTTTTTATAAATCCCAAGATGGCAATATCAAAATTTGGAAAAAACCATGAGTGACATTCAGATATGGCAAGGACCAAACGGAATAACACTACCTGCTTCTGCTAAAGAAGCAAAAGACGTAGTACCATTTGCGAATTATCTAAACGAAAGGCAAAAGGCACAAATAATATCCGCATTTCAAATAGAGGCATATGATATGGCGGCTGAATATGCCTGGAAGAAGGCAATGGTTAAGCTGAAAGAAACCATTGGAACTTTAGGGATGCAATTTGTCGGTGAAATGCTAAACAGAACTGACATAGATGAAACAACGCCAATTGACTTTGCAATTACTGACTATAGTGCTATTGTTTTAGCAGAGCAACTCGGTGTCATAGGGAACACAGCGGCGTTAAGATTGAGACATGCGAACGAACTAATCACTCACTATTTTTCAAAAAATGCAGAGGAAACACTCGATTATGCAACCGCCTTTTCAATCGTAAAGTCAAGTGTTCAATACATTTTAGGAGAGCAGGATATTTCAATTGCTTTAGAATTTTCTCAGTTCAGGCAACGCCTGCTGAACGAAACATTAAAAATTGACGATCCTCAAGTTGAACAAATCATAAGTGCTCCACTATTTTACCTCAGAACCGCAATAACTATCTTACTCGCTTCCATAAGAAATGACATTGGCGCAAAACTTGAACATGCTCTTGGCAACTTAAATTTAGTCATCTCACACATTTGGAACAAGATTGGAGAAACGGACAAGTGGAACATAGGCACTGCCTATCGAGATGTAACAGCCGCAGGCAATACAATTGCAGCTTCTGGTTTAAAGGCGGCTCTATTAAAAGTCAGTGGATTCGACTATGTTCCTGAAAATCTCAGATCTGTTACATTTATCAAAACCGCCAAGCAAGTGCTCGATACACACTTCGCATTTAACAACTTCTATAACGAGCCGCCAGTTGTCAGAAGACTTGCCAGCCTTGGAAGTTCCATACCCGCGCCCGCGTTGATTGATACAATACAAGCATATTTAGCCGTCTATCTTGGAAATTCTTATGGTGTCTCTAGGGACGCAGCTCCAATAGCAAGAACTGAGCTGTCAAAAATCACCAGGGAAAGATGGTACTATTATTTCGAAAAAGTCATTCATAACGATGACGTCGTTCTTTTGAAGTTGGGAATGAATCAGGTGGCAAGATTTGCCGAACTTCTGAATACAAATAATCTTACTGATTTTGAAGAATTACCTCGAAAAAATCAACAATTGTATGACGCTATAAAAGCGAACAATTATCGGAGAGCTACACAACTAGGAATGGAACTTTTTGACAACATAAAGCGAGCTAGAAACTGAGACTGAACATGAAAGAGATTTATGACTTTCCCGGAGAGGTTCTTACGGTACTCGATTCTTGGCAAAACAAAAAAGGCGATCTATTCAAAAGAGATAAAGCTTCTGAAGATCACCTCGTAAGATTTGTACATAGTAAAGAAAATTCGCCGTTCTTTTTTACACTTAAGAACTTTCGAATTACTAATGGTGATGTCCATTTTTTTATAACACATTCACCTAGCTCAAAATTAGATACTGGAATTGCCCAGACATGGGTGAGCCACAAAAATGCTGAGGGTATATTGGGGGCTTGGGTAAGTTTTCTTGCACCATATAGTCAATATCGAAATCCACATCGAGAGGATGACCCTTTGCTTAAGCAATATCAAGAAAATATCTATAACGACTTCGAATTTATAAACGACGAAGACGAGTCGTCAGCATTTGATTATCAAACTCAGTATCGGCTAGATTATATTCTTGATCACTTTCATTCGAAGCTCGAGATGCTACCGGAGTCAGAAAAAACTGAAGATGTTTTAGAAATTCAAAAGGAAATAATAGCACTTAGGGAAAATCAGACCCGACTCCCCAAAAAAGAGGTACGTAAGCAATTTTCAAAAATAATAGCTATGCTGCAAAAACAGGGCGTCAAAATGCTAAGGGAATTTTTCGACGAAGCAAAAAAGACTGTTTATAAACGCATTTTAACTGGCCAAATAGTTGACGACTTTAATGGACTACTGAACAAAGTAAACGATGCTTTGTAGATACCCCGACTGGCGCGAGTGTTCCACCGGATCACTCGTGCACTGTCGGAATACTCACCAAATATCAAAATTCCTTCAGCGCTTTCATTAACTTCGTGCGAATAGCTGGATCTTGCATTTTGAGAGCATTCTCTTTAGCATGGCTTAGCAATCCTTTGAAATGTGCAGGCTTGAACGTAGTAGCCATTTCTTCATAATTCGAACCTTTACTGTATTCTCTCCATACAATTCGGAATACATTTTTAACTTCATTCCAATCCAACTCCAAGCGCTTATGTCGATAGGTGTTTGAAGGAGACATCAACCACTGTCCTTTCTCATTCCTTATCGCCTGTTTAGATTTTGTATCGCGTGCAATGGTGATAAATTCATTACTCATACCCCTAATGTAAACAAAAAAACAAAATACAACCAGCTGGCCGCAGTGTTCTCTCACTGGCCCTAGCTGGCGCGAGTGTTCCACCGGATCACTCGTGCCTTCCCAAATCACCCGGTCTCAGACCGGCATTCAGCGCTACCAGGCTTTAACCGTCTATCAGGCAGCTCAAAGCAATTCAACACCAGCATTTCAAATTCCGGTCACAGACCGGCAGATTAAATAGACACAGGTCGCCCTGCGGAAGACCTGCGCCAGCATGGTGTTACTGCGTAACCAATGTCAGTGCTTTTTGAAACTTGATAGCGTTCTTTTCCTTTACCTTATCGAAGGTAACGTATTCACCTCCCACATCAACACGAGCACCCACCACCTTGTGCTCCAGGAATTTTTGCTTTTGCTCGTCGGTTATTTTATACAAATAATCTCCATACCAAAATGAAGCAGATGGAGCATAATCGTAGTTTGCTACTCCTCCGCGGACACAAATCACAGGTACTGATTCATCATTATCAAGAAGCAAATACACCTCATCTCCTTCATCTACTCTAAACGCCTGATGCAATGTCACACGAAACTCGACATACAGCCTATCGTCTAACATCTTACATCGAAACCTTAACGCATTTTTGAAAGGCATCGCCAAAGCTTCCCAAGTAGTTTCCTTGACTTTTACTTTTAGATATTTGTCAGTTTCGTTACGAGCTATTTCTTGGCCAGCAACACTTCCCGAAATAAATACAAAAGCAATTAGAAGTAGTAATCTCATAGTGTGCTTATTTCCAACAAAATACTAAAGGTATCTATAACAAAAAAACAAACTCACTTGTTCCCCCGCTGGCGCAAGCGTGTAGCGCAGCCATGAGCAACAGCACGCTTGTGCCTGTGTTATTACACTAGCCTACGCTACAGTCACAAGCACGCCGCCCACTAACCTAATCTGCATGCTTGCGCCAGCTACATATCTCTCCGGCATCAGCTCCCGCTTAACAGCCTCTGCCGCCCCTCCCACTACGAAGCTGGCGCGGGAATTATGTTAGTATTCCAAACCGCTACGATGAAAAAACCGGCAGTGCTTTTTCTGCTTGCAGTGCTTTCTGCCAGGGTGGCTTTTTCGCAGGAGTTTAGTTTCAACATCTTGCCGACAGCCATCAACCCGGCCTTTACCGGCTTGTTCGACGGCAGAGTTCGCGCAACAGCGCTGCTCAAACGGCAATGGTCGGCAGCAAGGCCATCGTTCATGGCATATGGCGCATCTGCCGACGGGAGAATTGACCCGAAAAAAAGCGGCTATTTTGCGCTCGGCCTTGCGGCCCTCGACGGCCGGGCTGCTGACAACAGCTTTAGAAATTCTTCAGGCTTCGCATCGGTGGCCTACCACAAACTGATGGGAAGCACGGCTGCAAAAGCCGGTGTCGGAAGAAGTGACCTTGCCGCCGGTGTACAGCTGGGGTACATTCAGCGCAATATCACCATCCCCCAATTCCGCGAAAGCTTTCTGCCGAATGTCCATCAGATAGGTGCAGGTGCACAGTACCTGGTGCTGAATGTTGGTTTGTCATTCTCACATTTGCCCGCAAAGAATTTTGCCTACACCATAGGCCTTTCGGGAAACAACCTGAACCTGTTTGACGATGGCACCGTGAATGTGCAACACCCGTTGCTGAAGATCACACCCAGCTATACGGGCCTGCTGGCCGCCAACTGGAAACTCACCAACAGGTTTGCCATACGCCCCGCCGCTTTGCACCTGATCGGCACCAGCTTTTACGTGGTGGGCAATGAGTTCAGGTACAACACAAGCAAAGCCGATGCCCTTAAAACCGTATTTGCGACCTTCTGGTATCGTTCCACCCATATCATTTCGGCCAACGCGGGTTATGAGTTCAAATACTACAGGATAAGCGCCGGGGTTGATCACTACCTTTCAGCCCATCATCCCGAGGGCAGTGGCGGGTTTCAGCTCGTAGCAAGGTATATCATGCCCAGGCAAAAAAAACCGGCAGAGGCGACCACAGCTCAGTGAGGTCTCTGACTTCGACGCGTGACACTCGCGCAAGTGTTGCACCGGCTTTTCTATCCTATCTTTACACCGTCATGGGCACAAAAAAGCACCTATCAATCCGAAAATCCCGCATCAAGCTACAGCCATATATAAAAGCTGCCAACAAGGAAGAAACATTCCTTGACCGTATACGCTGCAATTTTCCCTACCGTAATTCGCAGTGGGCAAGGCGGACCATAAGAGAAGGCCTCTCCTTTTCACCCAATGTTTCCTTTGCAGTAACCGACGAACTTTGCCGCCTTCCCGGTTCTTATCAAAGCCGCAAGCCCATCAAGCGCTATGCATGGAAATATCTTAATAACATGCCACGCTATTTCAGCCATCCATTGCTAGCACTCATCATTGATACAGGCAACAACCAATACCGCGAAAAAGACTTCTCCGACGAAGAAACTATGAGAAGGATGAAGCTTGTAAGTCCCTATAAACTGCACTACGCGCTCAGCACTGTCTTTTGGACCTGTGCCGATGAGGAAGGAAAGGTAGACGAACTATTGGGTGCCATTTACGCCGAATGGCGCGCCACAGGGCGACTATCGTAAGTTCATAAACGCCCCTACCACTAAACGCCATTGCGAGGAGGCACGACGAAGCAATCTCGCACCAACATTGTGCTAAACTCCCGGCAGATTCTTCGCAATGCTCAGAATGACAGCCTTGTTTGGGCGGGAGACCTGCGCCAGCGTACCAGCACATCAACGAACCTTAGCTCGGCCCATGATGGCGCCTTTGTTGAGCGAAGAAGTCTGAACCGCTGATTATTCGCGGCAAGTTTGATTTAAAAAAGGAGCTCATGAGGGCTGCGCCGTTTGAATGATTAAAATGATTTCGATGATGGCTGAGTATCTGAACCTCAGATTAATCGAGATTAACTGATTAAGCTGTTTTAGGACTGGCATGAGCGACGAAAGCGTTAAGAAAAATGGTGGAACGGAGCGGCCGCATTGAAAGGTGCAGTAGTGAACAAACGAAGAGATCAACATTGCCTGGCACTTACCGCAACAGGCGATAGTAAGCTATTTCAATGCAGCGAAGTGTAGACATTTTTTTAGCTTGAGTCGCTAAGCCTTGAATTTTTCTTTGTTACTTTCTTTTGTTTCAAGACAAAAGAAAGTAAGGATGAAGAGCGATAGTAAGCACAAAACATAATTTGCACAAAACAATAATTTTTCGTATTTTTGCTATAATAAAAAGACCCTAAAAAAATGCTCACCCTATCGCCCACCAAAACAAAAATTTTTCCTTCCGAAAGTTTGATTTTTATATACAAAACTAAACATTCCCCAAAGACCACCATTGATTATCAACCGATTGCAAAACGCGTTTTGGTATAGGTTGTAGCATAAAATAGCCGAGAAATGTATCACCCTGTCACACAATTTCACCAAAACTGCACAACTGCTGCCTTATCTTTAGGGTTCATCTTTACAACACCTTTCATGAAAAGAGCATTACAACTATTGATCCCTATAGTGCTGCAGGCAGGCCTTTGCAATGCACAGGCATTCGACTGGGCAAAACAAATTGGCGGTACAGGCGCCGGCGAGGTAGCTGCTATCACTACCGATGCAAAGGGCAACATACTGGCCGTGGGCAACTTCCAGGGCACGGCAGATATGGATCCCGGCCCCGGCGTGACCAACCTGGTGTCGGCCGGAGACCGTGATGCGTTTATTATAAAACTGGATGCGAATGGTAACCTGCTGTGGGCAAGGCAACTCGGCAGCACCGGCCGCGACCGTGCGCTCAAAGTAAAAACCGACACAGCCGGCAATGTAGTCGTGATCGGTTCATTCATTGGTTCGGTCGATCTGGATCCAGGTCCGGGTTCAAGTATATACATATCGGGCTTGAGTGGTACTATCGAAGACGTGTTTGTACTTAAATTAGATGCAGCTGGCAATACCATCTGGCACGGGATCAGGCAGGTGACCAATAGTGGAAGCCAGGTGCACGACGCCGACCTGAAGCTGGATGCAGCCGGCGACATATACGCGTGTCACTCCTGGGGCGATGCTACTGCAACCGACCGGGTCATTATAGAAAAAGCACCGGGCAACACCGGCTTTACATCGTGGAGCACTATGATAAACGCAGGCAGTTCGAGTGGCGATGCGATGATGAACGCAAACCTGGCGGTGGATACCGGCGGCAACATATTTGTAGCCGGCGAGTTTAGCGGGCAAGCAAAATTCGACCAGGGCGGCTCCACCTATTTACAAGGACAATTTGGCACGGCCTATGTTATGAAGCTGGATAACGGGGGTGGTTTTAAGTGGGTACAACTGTTCGGGTCACCCACTGCCGGCATTTCCAGGGCGTATGATATAACTACTGATGCTGCGGGCGATATCCTGGTAGCAGGCAGGTTTCTCGATGAGATCGATTTCGATCCGGGCCTCGGTGTGCACCTCGAGAACTCAAACTCTATTAGCAAATGCTACATTCTGAAGCTTACAAATGCCGGCAACTTTAGCTGGGTTCGTCACTGGGGCGAGACGGTGGCCATCAACAATGCGTTTGGTATAGCCACAGATGCTGCCGGAGCAGTTTATGCTACAGGCTATTTCAGAGACAGCTGCACGTTTGGCTCGGCACCTAATGCAGTCAGTTTTAAAACAGACATCAACACTAAATACGAAGCCTATGTTACGAAGTTTAACAACAGCGGAAACTTTGAATGGGCGCAGCATATGGGCGGCGGCCTTGGCGACACTGCTATAGGCAATGCGATAACTGTTACCGGCATGGGTGCAGTGTACGCAGCAGGAAGGTTCGTGAGTACGGCCAACTTTAATGTGGGTGGTGCAACGGCATTCAACCTGGCGTCGGCAGGTGCAAGCGATGGCTTTATATATAAAGTAGCAGGCTGCCCTGCGGTGGATAAGAGTGTATTGTCGAATGGTTTTACACTTATGGCCAACGCTACAGGCGCCAGCTATCAATGGATCAATTGCAGCACGAAGGCAGCCATTGCCGGTGCTACGGCTAAAACATTTACTCCCGCAGTAACAGGCAGCTATGCGGTAGTGGTGATGCAAGGTGGCTGTGGCGATACTTCCGCGTGCAGTTCTGTATATGGCTCCGGCATTGCAGGAGTGCAACTCGCAGCGGCAACTATTTATCCTAACCCTACAAGCGGCGCAGTTTCTATAGAGCTGAATAAACAATACAGCAATGTGGAAGTGGTGATCACCTCAGCTATGGGTATGGTGGTATCGAAGACCGCATTCCAAAACACGCAAGCAGTAAGTGCTGACCTCGCCGCTGCCGACGGTGTTTATTTCATAAGCGTGGTGGCTGATGGTACTATTGTAGCGAGAGAGCGTGTGGTGAAGTTGAAGTAGTCGTGTTTATATTATTCGTCCGGGCACTCGTAGGTGCCCGGATTTTTTTTGCCAACACTGGCGCGGGTCTTACTTCACCACACTAAACTGCCTGCTATAAGTTTCTCTGCCGGTATACAGGTGCAGTGTGTATATGCCTGCAGGTATATTGGCCAGCGAGAGTTGCTTGTTATACCGCACCTGTCCCTCTTCCTGCCATTGCAGTAGCTGCCGGCCCGACATATCGTACACGGCTACAGTAAATGGTTGTGCTGCCGTAAAGCTGGCCTGGAGATTTATATAGTCACCGGCCGGCACTGGGTACAATTCAATTCCAGCAACCTGCTTTACCTCGTTTATACCTACAGGAAAGAGATCGTAGTAAAAGCGCTGCGTGATGGAGGTGGTATCGAGCACACCAGCCTGGAAGCGCTGCCTGCTGGTGCACTGGCTGTAGCTGTTATACGTCAGCGAATCGGTGCGCACAATACCAAGGTTGCCGCTTACATCTTTGTAAGACACCGTTATGCTGGTTACGGCGCCAGCTGCATTGTAGCTGTAGTTGTGCCACGAGCTGAGATAATATTTGTTCAGCGTGGCATCCCATGTCAGGGCGCTGTCAAGGTACAACTGTCCCTTTGCGTTGTACAGGTAGCGCGTTATGTACGTGACTTTACCGTTATTGATAAGCGAGTCTGAGAGGATCCTGTTATTTACATCGCGCACCACCCTCTTGCGGTAGGCCTCCACGTTGGCGCTACCGTTCCAGGGTTTATATATCCAGGTACTGTCGTTGCCGGGGCCGTATACAAACCCGGCAACTGTTGGTGGCTTCCACGCCATGCCCGCAGCAGGTTTCCAATAGTCGGTCTGCGATTCCAGTTTGCCGCCCTGGTAGGTGTACACCGACTTCTTCATCGTATCGGTAGTTACCTCGGCCATAAAGGTGGGCTGCATTGCCGAATTATAATCGTAGTAGGTGCTAGTAATAGATCTGATAGCTATCGGGACGGTCGTCCTTACACGCTTCTGCAGCAAACCGTCACCGTTGTAGTAGCACTTATAACCGTAGTAAGCGGTCACCATCCCGGTAGGAGATATCTTGTACACAGTGGTGGTGTCATCGTTGTACACACCGTTGTAAGGGTAGCCGGTAGATTGCAGCGGCAGCGCTACCGCATTTTTGCCAGCTGCAAAACCGAGCACTGCAGAGTCCCTGCCAGCATTTGCCTGTTCAGACCCTGATACCTGGTAGCGCATCAGCGGCACCGACTGCGCCCGCAGGCCACTGGCCGACAATAACAATAAGCCAAAGAGTATAAAGGATCTCATAGGTTTGGTATAGATACAGAACAAGGCAAATGCTGTGCCAAACATGAAGGATCCTGCCATTGGACTACCCAGCACACGATCAGTCTGCCTTATTACAAACCATCCTGCGGTCGGTGTATGAAACGAAACTGTCTTCAATTGTTCTGGAGAAGTTCGAGGTCATGTCTTTCTCAAACTCGTGGATAGCAGATTCGGTCATGTCGCACACAAGCGTGTCGTAGTTTATGGTTTGGACAAGCACTACACCACCGCTCCCCGATAGGCTGTCTTTCGTGTCGACATTGCACGTCCAGCAATATTTCTTCTGGCAGCCGGTAGCGGCGATAGCCAGCAACGCAAATATCCACAGGTGTTTCATAGAAACCGAAGATACGTTTTCCTATCCTTGGCTAAACGCCGAACGAGGCTACTGCTCTTTAAAAATATCCTTATCCCATCCCCGGACATCGTAGTACCTGGGCTCAACAAGCATTAATTAATCTTCCTCCTCATTATCTACATGAATTTCAACCCGCTTTAATGAGGTAGCACTCTCGCCATAATAGAAAGAAACATTGTAGACTTCGACATTGGCATCAATACCAGTGTCTCCCTGCTCTGTTATCTGCACCCCGGGTATACTCGCGATCATATTCCTGTCTGTATTAGCCGTTATGCTCACCTCGTTTATGAACAGCGTGCCGGCAAAGACCGTCTCGCCTGTTGAGTCGGGCTCAGGTTTCATGATTATCGTCTTGAGTGTTGGGGAAGCAGTTGAAGAAAAATATACCTGTAGTCTTCCTGAACCGTAGCTCAAACGACTATTTCCCTCTTCAGTTCTGTCTTCTCTCTCGGGCTTTCCCAGCAACTTTACCAGGTTGGCGTATGTAGACGCGCTGGTAACTTTTGAGCCATTGATCGTCAGACTCTCTTTGGCTATTACGATCTCCTGGGAGAAAGCCGGCATCGACCAGAGGAAAGCAAGAGCGATTAACAGTCTTTTCATAAATAGTGTTTTAAAAATCAGCCTGCTACCTTCTATATAATAAACATATGCCAGCGCAGCCGCTGGCCTTAGTGTTCCAATAAAAAATGACGCCGGGCGCAGCCAGAGACGATGCCAGGCACCGGCTAGGTCAAGACATACCTGTAAAACCATCAGGGCTTTATATTATCTTTACCGGCAAACTATCAAACATTATGAAGCTCCAAGCCCTCATTCTAGCAAGCTGCGCTACGCTGCTCTTTTCGTGCAAACGCGAAAACACGGCCACCGTTGTTCCGGTCGATCCAAACCCGATGCAATACGCCATCAACGGTATCAGTGATAAAACCATCAGGTGGACGGACAGCATTGTCATGCCACTCTCGGTAGTTTACGGCAGCGGCAACCAGGAAAGACTAACACTTTCGGCTATCGAACTTCCAGCAAACATAACGGCCAAATTCGAGCCTGCATCTGGCATTCCTACCTTCTCTACCCTGCTTACGCTACGCAGCACTAACCTGACTGCCGGCAAGCACACCATCAAAATAAAAGCCACCACTGACAAAGACAGCGTTAAGACCTTTGCCCTTGTGCTGACCTCGAAAGGCCTGGAAGCCTGCTATGGCGAGCGCCCCGGCGAGTATACCGACCAAATGTACAGGAACAACATGCCCTATTTCTACACAGACAATACCGTGGTTGCCGGACCTGGTACCAACCAGATAACCATACAGCAGGTGCAGACCAGCCTAGCCGGGCCAATAGACATACAAGTGATCGTGAATTGCAGCAACTATACACTTACCGTGGTTGAAAAAGCTATAGACGGACTTACCGGCTACACAGTAAGAGGCTCTGGTAAATTTACAGACAATACACTCACTGTCGACTTCGCTTTGTGGAATGGCTCAACACAAGCAGAGAGCTATACACTTAATATGGTGAAGAAGTAACTCTTATAAGAAAGTTTAACGGCGCGAGTGTTCCATTGGGCACTCGCGCTTTTTTTTACCAGGCCATCCTCCATTGCCTGTATTTACTAAGCCAACCCAACCATTTCAAATTATCCTTTTGTCTTATCTGATATTAACTCACCATTAATATCGCTCTATGAAAAAACTGTTACTCCTTTTTGCCCTTGGCGTATACGCAGTCGCCGCTACTGCGCAAAATCTTTTACCTAATCCGGGATTCGATCAAAAGACGGCCTGCCCCACCGGCACAGGCCAGATGTCCAAAGTCGTCAACTGGAATAGTTACACACTCGCCAGTCCCGACTTCTATAACAGCTGCGATGCTACCCCAATGGGTTTTGGCGTTCCCACCAACATATGGGGAGTGCAATCGCAGCAAACCTCTGCACCCGAAGAGGCATACATCGGTGTGTTTACGCAGTTCCCCGGGCAAAACCCAAATTATAAAGAGTACATCCATGCCCGCATACCGGCGCTGCAGGTGGGGCAGCTGTATGAAATGTCTATAAACGTGTCGCTGGCCGATGATAGCAGGGTTGCTACCGATGGCTTTGGTGTTCACTTTTTTGTCGCTGGCGATAGCTTCCGCAATAATTCGAATCCCATCTACACCCCCAAAGTCTCGTACGACAGTTACGGGGTCATTACCAATCACACGGGATGGACCAAACTCACCAAGACGTTTATCGCCGACTCTGCTTACACACACGTTGTGATAGGCTGCTTTAAAAACGACACATTGCTGAATAAGGTGGTCATCACTCCGGGCTCTGACGATCTGGCTTATTATTTCATAGACGATGTAGAACTGAAGCTGATACCCGCCGGCATTGCAGACGCTGACATGCTGATGGATGGAGTTAAACTATACCCCAACCCCAGCACCGGGCTGCTGAACATAACACTACCGAAGGCGATGAGGGGAGAAGCGCAACTGGCTGTTTACAGCATGGTGGGACAAAAATTGTTTGAAACAACGATCACACCACAAAGCAGTTCGGTACAATTACCCTCCACCATAAACAACGGCACCTACCTGGTGCATATCAACACCGAAGCAGGCGCGAAGACGATACCACTTACGCTGCAGCGGTAATAACCACCTAACAGATAATAGAAAAAAGCAGGTCGCCAGAATGGCGACCTGTTTTACCTTTAACCAAAGTGCGGACTAAATAATATCTTAGTAGGTCAATGAACTTCGAACTGGTATTTGTGCTATGGATCGTGTTTGTGCTGGCAACAGGTGTGAGCGGTATTGTGTGGCTGGTGAAGGGGCTGCGGCATAACAGCAATAAACACTTTTGGCTCGGGCTGTTTTCACTCATCATCACTTTCACGCTGGTGTGGTTTGCAGTGTATGTCGTATCGCACATAGGCAAGATAGGTGGATAACACTACACGCAACAACAAAAAGAAAAACCCCGGAACAGGATGCTGCTCCGGGGTTTCATATTTAATAATGTAGTGGGTTAGTTACCCAGTGTACCACAGTGCGCAGTCCAGCTGCCTTTACTATACGGCGTAGCCAGTGAACCAGTGATATTGCCTTGCAGCATCAGCTTATCGCCATCCTTACTTACGGTATAAGTAGGCAGGCCATACTGAGCATCGAAGGTGATGGTGCTACCGCTGATAGTGCCTTTGTACAGGCCAACCTGGCCTTTGTATTCGCACATCCATACGCGGTTGGCAGCTTCGCCCGGTATGTTGCCTATGGCCAGGTCGGTCTCATCGCCCGATGCGCCCAGCTCTCTTACCCAGATACCCGTGTACGGGCTGCCGCCACCGGTGCTGCCGGTTAGTGTTACAGCAACAGGTTTCCGGTTTATGGTCATAGTAGGAGTAACATTGTCAATATCTACCTGGATGTCGTTAGAATTATTTTTGGTAGCAGTGAAGATCGCACGGTCTACAGTACCTGAATATGAATAGATCTCATCGGGGTATTCACCAATAAATATCGACGCCTTCTTGATATTAAAGGTAAATGGAACGTTGTCAGTCAGAGTAATTTCTTTGTTGGTCATCAGATCTACATTGACTTTTGTACCGGCAATGGTAAAATCTGTAACTGACACGCCAAAGTGCTCGGGCTCGTTCTCTTCCTCCTGCCACAGTCTGACTTTTGCTGTGTTACTGGTTGTTTCGTCTTTGCTACAGCTGGCAGCGAAAATAATGGGCAATGCGGCAATGAATAGAAGTAGTTTCTTCATCTTGGTCGTTTTGTTTTTTTTATAATGGATAATGAATAAACGGCGTTATAAACAAACGACAAGCGCTGTATATGAATTTCAGAATAATGGATTAGTTACTGACAATAAAAGTACTGCGCCGCCAACCAAACCGCAAGCGTAGATGTACACAATTCAAAAATTACCCAGTTCTGGGTAGTAGACAGCACCCCAGAACCGAAAAACCATACCAGTAAAGGAATTTCCCCCTCAAACTCTCAACATTTTATTGTAGCTTTGCAGTATTAGTGAAAAAGACCTGTGTGAGGCGTTCTATTATTTCCTTCCTCCCGCGCCCTTTTAGCAATAGCAAATCATCATCGTTAGGTATTGCCTGTGCATGCCCCTCGGTACAAACAAGCATACCATGAAAGTATTAGTAAGTAATCTGAATATATCCGCCACCGAGCAAGACCTCGAGATCCTGTTTGCTGTCTATGGCGGCCTGCAGTCGGTAAAGATCATCCGCGGCTACGATTCTTACGAGTCGCGCGGACTGGCCGTATTAGAATTTGAACACCGTACCAGCGGCGAAGCAGCCCTGGCAACGCTCAACAAAACGCAGTACATGGATCAGCGCCTTTCCGTAAGCGAGATAAGAGCTCCGTTCACTTTCTCAACGCAAACACTGATAACGAGCTACTAAGGATTGGTTACTTTAGTTGCTGTATGAACTATGAACTGGTATTTGTGCTGTGGTTTGTATTGATGGTGGTAACTGGCGTTATCGGCGCTATACAGATGACTAAAGGCATTCGCCATAACAGCAACAAACATTTCTGGCGCGGGTTGCTATCGCTCGCAGTTTGCTTTGTACTGCTATATGTTGCCTGGCAATTTGTGAGCGGCTTTAAAAAGATAGGCGGGTAATTGAGGCGCTAGGCGTAGCTTTACTCTATGCAGCCAAACATTCTTATCCTCGCAATAGTTGGTGTTGTAGTTGCAGCACTCATCATCTTCCTCGTCTGGAAAAACAAAAAAGACAGGCGCGCCTTCAACCCCGACTCGCAAGACGCCGTAGACAACCTGCATATGGACCAGGAAAAAGATGGAGATAAGGTGTGATTGCGACTATCATGCCATCAGAAATTCAAGCACGCTTTCCGAACCTGCTAACCAACAGCATAACCATGGTCAAAAAAACAAGAAACATGCTGAGATAATTTATTCCAACACGAACTGGAGCCAGCATAAAACTCAAATAGACAGCAAGCTCAACAAACAGCACCGCAGCTATTCGTTTCGTATTCCGCCAATACTTCAACGCAAATAAGCCCGTTAGAAAAAACACAGTCATTTCAATAGCTGCAGAAGCCGCAAAACGCCTTTGATAAACGGTTTCAAACAATGAATACTTATACAAAAAATACGCGAGCAGCAATATTGTTAGCACCAGCTTTGTTATTGACAGACTTCGCACAAACTGACCCATAGGTTACCAAAATAACAAAAAGCTCCGAGTAGTCTCCAATCTACCAACCATTCCAGCCTTGCAACTCCCCTGCCTATCTCCTATCTTGCCGTTCTAATATTTACGACCTACATGCGCTATACAATTACAATGATCGCGGCTTTCGTGGTACTGACCACTACTTCTTGTGTAAAAACCTACAACTGTGTGTGCAACGAAGAGACCAACACCAACGGTACCGTAGTAAAAGAAAGCAATACCAGTGAACTGAACATGCTGCGTAAGAAAGACGCAGAAGAAGACTGCAACATGGGCGATCAGACTATCAACGAGACCAACTTTACTTATAAAAAAGAGTGCGAGCTGGAGTAGTTTGAACTGCGGCTTTAACTGATTTTTGCTGAATTACCCCCTATCCCCCTAAAGGGGGAACGTTGGATTATATATTCCCCCTTTAGGGGGATAGGGGGTTAACACGATACCAACGAAATTGTCAGAACCGCTGATTTCTGAACTCAGATTAAACTGATTTGACTGATTAGGCTGACTGTCAGAACCGCTGATTTTTCATTGATTAAAATGATTTCGCTGATTGAAAACACAAACAGTGAAACACATGGTGCACGGACATCCTCAGCCCATTAGCGCCCCGCCTGTAGTGGGGCGCATAGTAATCCCCTACGTAAACAGCGTCTGGCTATCTTCTTGTCCTGCGGAGCGATTGGACAGGAAGTGTCTTTTTATTCATTGCATGTTTGTCTTTTCAAAGGCATTCATGAGTCGCTGCGCTAGTTCTCTTGTTTCTTTTCTTTTGGACAAGCAAAAGAAAAGAAAGAGATGAGAAGAGAAACACTGACGAACGGCTACGACGGTAAGGGATAGTCGCCCGGCGGAAAATCTGCACCAGTTAACGTTCAGTTACTATCTTGAGTATCAATTTAGATCGTTTTTTTGATGCGTAGCTGGATAGCATGTCTGCTGATATTGTGTGCCGCCTGCTCACCGCGCCGGGATTGCGAAAACAAGCCTGCCTTCAGGATCCCTTTTATTAAAACCGCTTATGCGAGCAACGCGGTTCATATAAAACCGGTCGATAGTTGCAGTCGCAACCTAGGCATGTTTTCGGGCAAGTTTCGCTTTGCTGATACCATCGTGCTGTCCGGCAAGCGCAGATATCTAAGCGATAGTGACTTTGTGGAATATGGTATTGACAGCGAGAGAGCAAGCGATGGGCTGCAGCTGGCTGTTGCCAATCACGCCGTAGTACCCGGCGACTCGAACCGCTCCTGTTACCCGGTATTTGTTTTTAATGAAACCAGTAGCCGGAAAATGCTCGACATCGCCAGCGGCATTAATGCGATACATGAAGCGCTGGATTCTTCAGGCATATGGAGACCTATAGAGTACAATGCAAAAATGGAAATGCTGCTATGTGGCACGGGGGCAGGAGCCGTACTTATAAGACCGCAGGAATTTGCCGTCTTCTATATGCCACGCTACACAGGGAGCTACCGCACAAGCCTGCGTGTGCGCCTCTATACGAATGAGCATGTATACTTGTCGCCGCCGTTTACTGGTCGGATTAACTATAGCCAGTTCTATCTTAGCAAGGTATCGCTTCCACATGCACATTTTTTCCATCGTTCACTTCATATCATCAATAGCGCTTTTTTTGGTGCAGCCCCGCTGGGCTACCAGTTGCAAAAAGATTAGCACCAACTGTTGCACCCAACCACCAAACTAACAAACTTGATAAAATCAATAATTTTTCGTATTTTTGCTATAATAAAACCACGCCCAATGCCCTACCAGAAAACAAAAATTTTTCCCGCGCGAAAGTTTGATTTTTCTATACAAAACTAAACATTTCCAAAAACAGCGTCTGATTATCAACCACTTGCAAAACCCATTCCTGTATAGGTTTTAGTGCAAAATCGTCGCAAAATGTATCAATAGTTATACAAACTATCACACAAATGAACCCTACTTATGCTTTCCACCACCACCGCCGTGGCCACCGCCACCCTTCGGCGGTTGACCGCCTCCACCACCGTGGCCACCACGTCCACCACCACCACCATGCTGTCCGCCGGGTTGTGATATACGTTGCTGATGCGGCTGACCACCGCCGCCGCTGTGCCCACCACGTCCACCACCGCCGGGTTGCGACACACGTTGCTGATGCGGCTGTGAGTGCTGTATATGCTGTTTGGCAGGCTGTGCTTGCCGCTTGGGTGCAGGCGGCCGCGATTGCCTTACGTTCTGGTGTGCGGGTCTTGAACTGCGCTGCGGTGCAGAAACTTTATGTTGCTGTCGTGCAGGTGCAGCGTGCCTTGTCTGTTTTGCCGGCGATGATTGTTTGCGCACCGGATTCATGTGCTGCTGCCCACCACCATGATCGTTTTGCTTTGCTGCAGGCGGCGCTTTGTACTGCTGGCGATTACCGTGATCGTTGGCCTTCTGGTTGCCGGGTGCATTACCACGATGACTCTTACCACCCCAGCTCTGCATCACCTTGTCGGGCGATGGGCGCGCACCTTTGTCCTGCTTCACTGCCGGGCGGTACACATGCAAACCATCGCGCTTACGTCCCATATCCTTCACCTTCGCTACATCTACTACATGACGCACATCCAGCCGCTTGCCGGTGGCCTTTACCCACTCATGGGGCCGCGGACCATAAATATACATATTGCCCGACTTACCCCTGTACACATTCTTAACGAAATTGGTATATGGAAGTAACCCTGCATCAACCACCGGACCGCGCCAGTACTTGTTCACATGCTTATCGTATAGGCGCCCTTGCGGCACAAACACCCACCAGTCGTTTGGCGGGTTGTAATTGTTCAGGCCTGTGTTTATGCCAAGACCCGGCAGCAGCGGCGCCCAGCCGTAAAAGCCATTGCCCTGCCGCCACGACACCTGTGCAGGCGCCCAGTCGTAACCCGGCACCCAGGTCCAGCCGTAGGGATTGGTATAGGCCCAGTTGCCATAGTGGAACGGCGCCCATCCCCACGGATAATCCGACACCCAGGTGTTACCCACATCAGTGGGCACCCAGTTGCCATTGGTATAATATGGGCGAAAATTATCATCCACATCGGGCACCCATGCATAACCATAGTTGGGCGTATTTACCCAGTTGCCATAGGGCGATAACTCATCGTAAAACTGCTGGAAACTTACAGGGGTTGGTGAGCCGTAATTTATTGAGGGCCTGTTGCATGTGCGCAACATCACCAAGCTGAATACCATCATCACTAATGCCTTCATCA